>CALLZQ010000528.1 GCA_937858255.1 uncultured Tabrizicola sp. | reverse complement strand
CCCGGCCAGCGCCGAAAAGATCCCGGCCAGCCACAGCATCGGCCAGGATCCCTTGAGGCACCAGCGCATGAACCCGCCCAGCCGCTGCGGTGGCGCCCCCTCTGCCGGTTGAAAGGCGTCAATCGCATCGCCCAGACGTATCAGTGATGTCACGCCTCACCCTCCTCCAGCCCGATGAACCCGCCCGATTGCCGGGCCCAGAACCGGGCATATAGGCCGCCCGCCGCCAAAAGCCCGGCATGCGTGCCCTCTTCGGCAATCCGCCCGTCATCCAGCACCACGATCCGGTCCATCGCCGCCAGAGTCGAGAGACGATGGGCGATGGCGATCACGGTCTTGCCCTCCATCACCCCGTAAAGTGCCTCTTGAATTGCCGCCTCGGCCTCGCTGTCCAAGGCGCTGGTCGCCTCATCGAGGATCAGGATCGGCGCATCTTTCAGGATCACCCGGGCAATGGCCACCCTCTGCCGCTGCCCTCCCGAAAGTTTGACCCCGCGCTCGCCCACATGTGCGTCATAGCCCTGCCGGCCCTGCGGATCCTCCAGCGTCAGGATGAAATCATGCGCCTCAGCCTTGCGGGCGGCGGCGATCATCTCTTCCTCGCTGGCCTCGGGGCGGCCATAGAGAATGTTGTCCCGCACCGAACGATGGAGCAGCGAGCTGTCCTGCTGCACCATGCCGATCTGCCGCCGCAGGCTTTCCTGCGTCACGCGGGAAATATCCTGCCCGTCGATCAGAATGCGCCCGCCCTCGGCATCGTAAAACCGCAAAAGCAGCTTGACGAGGGTCGATTTCCCGGCACCCGAACGCCCGACAACCCCGATCTTTTCACCGGGACGGATCTGCATGGTGACATCCTGCAACCCACCCGAGCCGCGCCCGTAATGATGGCTGACCGACTGGATCTGAACCTCACCCGAGGTCAGGGAAAGGGCCTGTGCCTCTGGGGCATCGACCAGCGTGACCGGATGGGTGATCGTCTCCATCCCCTCTTGCACCACGCCCAGTGCCTGCACCAGCGAGGTAAAGGCCCACATGATCCAATAGGTCATGTTGTTCAGACGCAAGACCAGCGTCGTCGCCGCCGCCATCGTGCCAAGGCTGGCCTGCCCGTGATACCACAGCCACATCGCCCAGCCAGTGACCGAGACAATCAGCACACCGTTCAGCACGGTCAGCGCCAGATCCATCTTGGTGACAATCCGCATCTCGCGGGCAAAGGTCTGCCGCGCATTCTCGATCGACTCGCGCGCATAGGCCAGTTCGCGGTCGTGATGGGCGAACAGCTTGACCGAATGGATGTTGGAATAGGCGTCGACCACCCGCGCCGTCACCGCCGAACGGGCATCGGAACTCGCCTTCGATGCCGGACCCGCCCGCCGCACCGTCCAGTTGACCAGCGCAATATAGGCCGAGAACCACAGGACCAGCGGCAACAACAGCCGCGGATCGGCCTCGGCCAGCATGATCCCGGCGCCCACCACAGTGACACTGGCAAAGGCCATCGCGTCAAAAGTCTGGAACACCGCATCCCCCGCCGCGGGCGGTGTCTGCATGATCCGGTTGGCGATCCGCCCGGCAAAGTCGCTCTCGAACCAGCCTACCGGCTGGCGGATCACATGGGCATGCGCCCGCCAGCGGATCATCGTGCCAAAGTTCGGCAGGATGGTGTTGTGCAAGAGCGCCACCTGCGCCACCAGCAGCATCGGCCGCAGGACCAGGATCGCCAGCGCAACACCAATGATCTCATGCCCATGCAGCGCCCAGGCCTCGGCCGGGCCGTTCTGCGACAAGAGGTCGATCAACCGCCCAACATACCAGATCAACGCCACATCGGCGAAGGCCGAGATGACGGACAACAGGCCCGTCGCCGCAAACACCTTGCGGAACGGGCGGATGTACTCGGCCAGAAACGGCCACAGCCGGCGCGGCGGCGTGTCCGAGGCAGCATAGGGCTGATAGGGGTCAACAAGGGTCTCGAAGAAGCGGAACATGGAAGGCGCCTTTCAAATGCGCGTCGTGGTGCAAAGCGTGGGCGGGTCGGCGACAGGCCGACCAAAACGGAACCGGGCCTGTCAGATCAGGGCTCGTAGGGTTCCGTTATCCATGCTGCACTCCTTCCAGTCTGCGCGAGTGGCATAGCCGATCGCGCGCCGCTTGTCATCCCAGAAGTTGTTCCCGAGACAATCCAAAGCCCGAGGCGATCCAGCGCGCCTCAGCCGCGCGCAACGCCGCGCCCAAGGCTGGGCCGGTCAGATCGGGAAAATCGGCTGCACGCAGGGGGAAGGTCGCACCGGCCCCGGCCCTTGCCGCCTCGATACCGGCCAGCGGCGCCTCCATCAATGCCGCCCGCAGGCAGAGCGCATGGGCCGCCTGATCCGCGCCCAGCCGATAGCCCAGCTCCGCCGCCCCCATGGTACCGGTGGCTGCCTCTCGCAACTGGGTAAGGGTGCGCGCCTCGGCCCGAGACAGGCGCAGGGCGTTGGCAGCGTCCTCACCCCCCAGCGCCGCCAGCCGCGCAATCGCATCCGGGGCAAGCCCCATGTCGCCTGCATGATGTAGATAGGGCGCAAAGGCCCGCGTATCGGCCCCCGGCAAAACTGGCGCAAGGATGCCGCACACCGCCATGGTCGATACCGCCGGCGCCGGCTCTGGCGCCAACAAGAGTTTGCGCATCTCAGCCCCGATGCGCTCCCGCGAAAGTGTCTCTAATCCAGCGGAATTCGCGGCACAGGCGGCCAAACCCTCGGGGTCGAAGCCACCTTCGGGATCTGCATAATGGGCGTGAAACCGAAAAAACCTTAGGATACGCAGATAGTCTTCACGGATCCGCGCCTCGGCCTCACCGACAAAGCGCAGGCGACCGGCCTTAAGGTCATCAAGCCCGCCGAGAGGGTCGATCACCTCACCCGCCGCCGTAGCATAGAGCGCATTCATCGTAAAATCGCGCCGCGCCGCGTCATCCTCGATGCGGGTCGAAAAGGCAATCTCGGCATGACGCCCATCGGTGCGCAAGTCGCGCCGAAAGGTTGTCACCTCATGCGGCAGACCATCGGCGATAATTGTCACCGTTCCATGGGAAAGCCCTGTCGGAACCACACGGAATCCGGCATTTTCCGCTATGTTAGTGACATTTTCCGGCGTGGCCGGGGTAGCAATGTCAATATCTTCGACCGGTCGGCCCAAGAGTGCATTTCGGACACAGCCCCCGACCAGATAGGCCGCCACACCGGCATGCCCGAACGCCCGAAACACCCCTTGGGTGCCCGGATGATTCAGCCAGGCGCCGACGATCTTCATCGCGAAACCCGCTGAGCCAGACCGCAAAGGATCCGCGCTGTCGCCCCCCAGATGTAGTAGGGACCATAGGGCACGGCATAATAGCGGCGCCACTGGCCCAGCCAGCGCCGCCGTTCAATCGCGTAATTCCCCGGATTCAGCACATGCGACAGAGGCACGCTAAAGACCTCTTCCACTTCGCCCGCCTCGGGGGTCGGCGTGAAATCGTCTCTAACAAGGCCCAAAACTGGTGTCATAGAGAAGGAAGTGACGGTTTCATGCGCCGGTAGCATCCCCACGATCTGCACGCTCTCGGGTGGCAAACCAATCTCTTCAGATGCCTCGCGCAGCGCAGCAGCCTCTGCCGAGGCATCGGTCGCATCGACCTTGCCCCCCGGAAAAGCAATCTGTCCCGGGTGATGCTTGAGATGCGAAGATCGCTTGGTCAGGATCAACCGCGGACCCGAAGGCCGCAGCCAGATCGGCACCAACACCGCCGCCGGGCGCAGCTTGCGTCCCGCCGGCAGATGAATTCCCGGGTTCAGGTCGAAATCCGACGACTCGCCCGCCGGGCGCGCAAGCGCAGCCAGCAGGCGATCGACCTCACTCATTCGTGCCCTCAAAGCCGAGAGTTGTCGGCTCCAGCTCATAATGCGCACTGCAGAACTGGCAATCGGCGGTCACCATCCCGTTCGGTGCCAGCATCTTGGCGATGTCTTTCTGCGAATAGATCGACATGGTTTGACGCACCTTTTCTTCCGAGCAGGAACAGCCGAACCGGATCGCCTGCGCATCAAACACCCGCGGCGCTTCCTCGTGAAACAGCCGGATCAGCAGGTCCGAAGGCGTGACCTGAGGGCCGATCAGCTCCATCTCCTCGACCGTATCGAGCAGAAAGTTGGCGCGCGTCCAATTTTCCGCCTCTTCCCCGGCGAGGATGTCGGCATGGGACAACAGCCCCCCGTCACCGCTCCCCGATTCCGCCGCAACGCCACCGACACGCGGCATGTGTTGCAACATGATGCCGCCGCCCCGCCAATGCGTCGCGCGGCCCGGCTCGCTGCTCTGCCCAAAGGTCAGGGCAAATCGGGTCGGAAGCTGCTCGGACTGGGCAAAATACGTCTCCGCACAGGCAGAAAGCGAACCGCCGGCGATCGGCGTGAACCCCTGATAGGGCAGCATCC
>CALLZQ010000527.1 GCA_937858255.1 uncultured Tabrizicola sp. | reverse complement strand
GCGGCGGGCTTGACCGCAACGGCCTGCGCCCGATGCGCTATGTCGTCACCGGCGATGGCCTGCTGATCGCGGGGTCCGAGGCCGGTATGGTGCCGGTGGATGAGACCACGGTGCGCGAAAAAGGCGCGCTCGGCCCGGGGCAGATGATTGCCGTCGATATGAAAGAGGGCAAGCTCTACCACGACGCGCAGATGAAGGACAAACTGGCCGCCAGCCAGCCCTATAGCGAGTGGATCGAAAAGGTTGTCGATCTGAACTCGATGCTGAAAGACGTGCCCGAACGCGCGATGTTCGAGGGCGCGGATCTGCGCAAGCGTCAGATCGCCGCCGGTTTCACGGTCGAGGAACTGGAGCAGGTTCTGGCCCCGATGGCCGAAGACGGCAAGGAAATGATCGCCTCGATGGGCGATGACACGCCGGCGGCGGTGCTGTCCTCGGTCTATCGTCCGCTGTCGCATTTCTTCCGGCAGAACTTCAGCCAGGTCACCAACCCGCCCATCGACTCGCTGCGTGAAAGCCGGGTGATGAGCCTGAAGACCCGGTTCGGCAATCTTAAGAACGTGCTGGATGAAAACTCCAGCCAGACCGAGATTCTGGTGCTGGAGAGCCCGTTCATCGCCAATGCCGAATTTGACGTGATGGTCAAACAGTTCGGTGAACAGGTGGCCTTTATCGACTGTTCCTTCCCGGTCGGCAAAAGCCTTGATGACCTGCGCGTGGGGCTGGAGCGGATCCGCGCCGAGGCCGAGGATGCCGTGCGCTCGGGTGCGGGCCATCTGGTTCTGACCGATGAATTCCAGGGGCCGGACAAGGTTGGTATGCCGATGATTCTGGCCACCAGCGCGGTGCATAGCTGGCTGACGCGCAAGGGTCTGCGGACCTTCTGCTCGGTCAACGTTCGGGCGGCGGAATGCATTGACCCGCATTACTTCGCGGTACTGATCGGCTGCGGCGCGACCACGGTGAACGCCTATCTGGCGCAGGATTCGATTGCTGACCGCATCAACCGCGGCCTGATCGACGGCAACCTGACCGATGCGATGCGGCGCTACCGCGATGCCATCGACGCAGGTCTGCTGAAAATCATGTCCAAGATGGGGATCTCGGTCATCTCGTCCTATCGTGGCGGCCTGAACTTTGAGGCCGTGGGTCTGTCCCGCGCCATGGTGAACGAGTATTTCCCGGGCATGCACAGCCGGATCTCGGGTATCGGTCTGCACGGGATCGAGCAAAAGCTGGAAGAGGTTCACGCCAAGGGCTGGCTGGGCGGCGCCGATGTGCTGCCGATTGGCGGCTTTTACAAGGCGCGGCGTTCGGGCGAAAAGCACGCTTGGGAAGCGCAGACGATGCACATGCTGCAATCGGCCTGTGACCGCGCCAGCTACGACATCTGGAAGCAGTATTCGGCCGCGATGCGGGCGAACCCGCCGATCCATATCCGCGACCTGCTGGACATCAAGCCGCTGGGCAAGCCCGTGCCGATCGAAGAGGTCGAATCGATCACCTCGATCCGCAAGCGGTTTGTGACGCCGGGCATGTCGCTGGGGGCACTCTCGCCCGAGGCGCACAAGCTCTTGAACGTTGCGATGAACCGCATCGGCGCCAAGTCCGACAGTGGTGAGGGCGGCGAAGATCCGGCGCATTTCCACCCCGAGCCGAATGGCGACAACCCCAGCGCCAAGATCAAGCAGGTGGCGTCGGGCCGCTTCGGCGTAACCGCCGAATACCTGAACCATTGCGAAGAGCTGGAGATCAAGGTCGCCCAGGGTGCCAAGCCCGGTCAAGGTGGCCAGCTTCCCGGCATGAAGGTCACGGACCTGATCGCCCGGCTGCGCCATTCCACCAAGGGCGTGACGCTGATCAGCCCGCCGCCGCACCACGATATCTACTCGATCGAAGACCTTGCGCAGTTGATCTATGACCTCAAGCAGATCAACCCGCGCTGCAAGGTGACGGTCAAGCTGGTGTCCTCGTCGGGCGTGGGCACGATTGCGGCGGGCGTGGCCAAGGCCAAGGCAGACATCATCCTGATCTCGGGCCACAACGGCGGCACCGGGGCCAGCCCGGCAACCAGCATCAAATATGCCGGCCTGCCGTGGGAAATGGGTCTGACCGAGGCGCATCAGGTTCTGGCGATGAACAACCTGCGCGACCGCGTCACGCTGCGCACCGATGGCGGTTTGCGGACGGGCCGGGATGTGGTAATGGCGGCGATGATGGGGGCCGAGGAATATGGTATCGGCACGGCTGCGCTGATCGCCATGGGCTGCATCATGGTGCGTCAGTGCCAGTCGAACACCTGCCCGGTGGGCGTCTGCACCCAAGACCCCAAGCTGCGCGCCAAATTCACCGGCACGGCGGACAAGGTGGTGAACCTGATCACCTTCTACGCGCAGGAAGTGCGTGAGTTGTTGGCCAGCATTGGCGCCCGCTCGATGGACGAAATCATCGGTCGTGCGGATCTGCTGACGCAGGTCAGCCGTGGCGCCGCGCATCTGGATGACCTCGACCTCAACCCGCTGCTGATCACGGTGGATGGGGCGTCGAAGATCACCTACGACCGGTCCAAGCCGCGCAATGCGGTGCCCGATACGCTGGATGCCGAGATCATCAAGGATGGCCATCGCTTCTTTGAAGACGGCGAGAAGATGCAGCTTTCCTATGCCGTGCGGAACACCCACCGCACCATCGGCACCCGGGCGGCCAGCCATATCGTCAAGAAGTTCGGGATGCGCAACAACCTGCAACCCGACCATCTGACGGTGAAACTGGCGGGCTCTTGCGGTCAGTCGCTGGGCGCCTTTGCGGTCAAGGGGCTGAAACTGGAAGTGCAGGGCGATGCCAACGACTATGTGGGCAAGGGCTTGTCTGGGGGCACCATCGTGGTGCGTCCGCCGCTGTCTTCGCCGCTGGAGCCGTCCGAGAATACGATCATCGGCAACACGGTGCTTTATGGGGCAACCGATGGCTATCTCTATGCCTATGGCCGGGCGGGTGAGCGGTTTGCCGTGCGCAACTCGGGCGCCAAGGTGGTGGTCGAGGGCTGCGGCTCGAACGGCTACGAATACATGACCGGCGGTGTGGCAGTGATCCTTGGCCGGATCGGCGCGAACTTTGGCGCTGGCCTGACCGGGGGGATGGCCTATCTCTACGACCCGAACGGGGTGGCCGAGGATTACATGAACCTCGAAAGCCTTGTGACCTGTGCCGTCAGCCATCCGCATTGGGAGGCCCAGTTGAAAAGTCTGATTGAGGCACATGCGCGTGAGACGGGCAGCCGCAAGGCCGCCGCGATCCTCGCCAATTGGGAGGCAGAGCGGGTGAATTTCCTGCAAGTCTGCCCCAAAGAGATGCTGCCGCATCTGGCGCATCCCCTCTCGGTCGAGCCGGAGAAGGTTCCCGCCGAGTAACTGCCGAAGGCCCCCGCGAGGGGGCCTTTTGCTTGCGCTGCGACTTGACCCGCTGCCCGGGCTCTGGCCTAAGAGGGCATGGTCAAACAGGCAACATCCAAGAGCCGCAAAAAGCCCGCCGAACCGGTGCTGGTAGAGCCAGAGCGCAAGCCTCTGCGCCGCCGCCTGCTGCGGTGGGCATGGCGGGGTGTTGTCGGGATTTTTGGCTTTTATGCGCTGTTGGTGGTGCTGTTTTCCTTCTTCAACCCGCCGGTCAATATCTATCAGTTGCAGGAATCCATTCGTCTGGGCGGGTTGCAGCGGGAATGGGCCGATTGGGATCAGATCGCACCCGTGATGGCCCGTTCAGCCGTGGCGGCAGAGGATGCGAATTTCTGCCTGCACTGGGGCTTTGACATGGCTGCGATCCGTCAGGCGGTGGCCGAGGGCGGCACGCGCGGTGCCTCGACCCTGTCGCAGCAGGTGACCAAGAACGTCTTTCTCTGGCAGGGCCGGTCATGGCTGCGCAAGGCGATGGAGGCGGTGCTGACCCCGGCGGTTGAACTCTTGTGGTCGAAACAGCGAATTCTTGAAGTTTATCTGAATGTCGCCGAATTCGATGAAGGCGTGTTTGGCGTGCAGGCAGCAGCACGGCATTACTTTGGCGTCGAGGCGCGCGATCTGACGGCGCTTCAGGCGGCCCGATTGGCGGCAGTACTGCCTGACCCCAAGAGGCGCAGTGCCTCAAAGCCCACGGATTTCGTGCGTTCGCGCACCCGGGCCATCATTTCTGGCGCCGAGACCATTGCCGCCGATGGCCGCGCCGCCCGCTTTGAGGGCTAGATCCCGCGCGCGGGGGCAGGTATCAGGGAAACGCCCAGAAAAGAGCTTGCCGCATGATCCGCCTCTATCATTTTCCCCTGTCGCCGTTCTGCCGCAAGGTGCGTCTGACGCTGGCGGAAAAGAAGCTGGAAGTGCAACTGGTGGAAGAACGCTATTGGGAACCGAGCCCCGATTTCCTGCGCCGCAACCCGGCGGGCAAGGTGCCCATCCTCAAGCTCGACAACCGCACGATGAGCGAAGGTCAGGCGCTCTGCGAGTTTCTGGAAGAGACCTTTCCGAACCCCGCGCTGATGCCGCGCGATGCCGATTTCCGCTATGAGGTGCGCCGGATCTGTTCGTGGTTTGACGACAAGTTCCATGACGAGGTGACCTCGAAACTGCTTTATGAGCGGGTAAACAAAAAGGTCATGAAGCTGGGCTACCCCGATTCAAAGAATGTGAAATCCGGGGCGGCCAGTATCAAGTTCCATCTGGATTACATGGCCTGGATTCTCGATCAGCGCCGCTGGCTGGCGGGCGATCAGATGACCTTGGCCGATTTCACGGCGGCAGCACATCTTTCCTGCCTCGACTACATCAGCGATGTGGATTGGAACCGGCACGCGGTGGTTAAGGATTGGTATGCCAAGATCAAATCGCGGCCCAGTTTCCGCACGCTTTTGGCTGATCAGGTGCCGGGCTTTCCGCCGCCGGCGCATTACGCCGATCTGGATTTCTGATCAGGGTTTCGGCAGCAGGGCAAAGACCGGCTTTGCCAAGAGGATCACGATCAGGATCCGAACCACATGGTGCAGCGCCACAAAGGCCACATCGGCATTGATGGCAAGGGCGATCAGGCCCATCTCGGTCAGACCCCCGGGCGCGAGGGCAAGGATCACCTGATCGGTCGAGACGCCAATGACGCGATGGATCAGCACCGAAAAGCCAAGGGCGATGATCAGCGTCGCCAGCGTCGCCCAGAGTGACAGCCACGCCGCCCGGGTCAATGCCGAGGGGCGCACCCCGATGAAGCGGCAGCCCAGCAGCGTGCCAAGGATGATCTGCGCAGCGACGACCAGCAGGGCAGGCGGCGCACTCGCCGTCAGACCGGTCGCGTGGATCAAGGCCGAGGCGGCAAGCGGCCCCATAAAGGCCGGCGCCGGGAAATGCAGGCGCTTGCCCGCCCAGGTGCCCAGAATCGCGCAGGCCAGCTGCAGCGCGGCATCTTTCAGTGTCAGCGGCGCCCCGCCGAGGTTCGGCATCGCCCCCACGGTCCGCCCTTCGATCAGCCGGAACCAGATGGCGACCACCGCCACGGTGATCACGATCCGCAGCGTATGGGCGAGGATGATGGCCCGCACATCGGCGCCCTTTTCCTCGCCCAGTTCCCCCATCTCGGTCAGCCCCGCCGGCATCCCGGCCAGATAGGCGGTTTGCCAGTCGGTCCTTGCGGCAAAGCGGTAATAGGGCACCGTCACGGCAGAGACGCAGAGCATATAGACGGTCAGCAATGCCAGTGAGATCGCCCAATCCCCGGCCAGCGCGATCAATTCGGGGGTAAACCGCGCGCCCAGCATCACGCCGATGACGGCAACGGTGGCGGGGCGAATGCGGTTCGGCGGCTGGATCGGCAGGCCCGCGATAGAGGCCGCCATGCTGGCAAACAGCGCGCCCAGCATCCAGGGCAGCGGCAGGTGCAGCGCAAAGAACAACAGGCCACCCGCTGCGCCGATCATCAGCGCAAGGATCATCCGGGGGAGGGGGGAAAGGTCCATGACAACTTCCTTCCCCCCGCTTGTCGCGGGGCGGGGCGAAAATGTCCAGAGGCCCGCGCGGGGTCAGGCGCGTTTGGTCAGGCTGGCGATGCCCAGCACTTCCAGCACCTTGGCCTCGATCTGCGGGGCATCCATCCCGGCGATCCGGTACATTGCCTCGGGGCTGGCCTGATCGATGAAGGTGTCGGGCAGCACCATGCTGCGGAACCTCAGGCCCCGGTCGAACACTGCCTCATCCGCCAGAAGTTGCGCCACATGGCTGCCAAAGCCGCCGATGGCGCCCTCTTCGATGGTGATCAGCGCCTCATGGTGGCGGGCCAGTTGCAGGATCAGGTCACGGTCCAGCGGCTTGGCAAAGCGGGCATCGGCAACGGTGGCGCTGATCCCCTTGGCGGCAAGGGATTCAGCAGCGCGCTGCACCTCGGCCAGGCGGGTGCCAAAGGAGAGGAGGGCGACGCGCGTCCCCTCGGACAGAATCCGGCCCTTGCCAATGTCCAGCAGGCGCCCGCGAGCCGGCATCTCGACCCCCACCCCATCGCCACGCGGAAAGCGAAAGGCGATCGGCCCCTGATCCCAGGCAGCGGCGGTGGCGACCATATGCTTCAACTCGGCCTCATCGGAGGCGGCCATCACCACCATGCCGGGCAGATTGGCGAGGAAGGCGACATCAAAGCTGCCGGCATGGGTCGCACCATCGGCCCCGACCAGCCCGGCCCGGTCGATGGGAAAGCGGACCGGCAGGCGCTGGATCGCCACGTCATGCACCACCTGATCATAGCCGCGCTGCAAGAAGGTGGAATAGAGCGCGCAAAAGGGCTTCATCCCGCCCGCTGCCAGCCCGGCGGCAAAGGTCACGGCGTGCTGTTCGGCAATGCCGACATCGAAACAGCGCTTGGGGAACCGCTCGGCGAAAAGGTTCAGCCCGGTGCCATCAGGCATGGCGGCGGTAATCGCCACGATCTTTTCATCGGCCTCAGCCTCTTGAACCAGGCTTTGCGCAAAGACCTTGGTATAGCTGGGGGCGTTCGAGATCGTCTTGGCCTGCTGGCCGGTCAGCACATCGAACTTGCCCGTCGCATGGCCCTTGTCGCGCGCCGCCTCGGCCGGGGCATAGCCCTTGCCCTTTTTGGTGATCACATGGATCAGCATCGGCCCCGTTGCCCGGGCCTTGGCCGCCCGCAAGACATGCAAAAGCTGGTCGAGGTCATGGCCATCCACCGGGCCGATATAGGAAAAGCCCAGTTGCTCAAACATCGTGCCGCCGACGGCCATGCCCTTGAGCATTTCCTTGGCGCGCAGCGCGCCTTCGCGGAAGGGCGGGGGCAGCAGGCTTGCCGCGCCCTTGGCCACGGCCTTCAATTCATCAAACGGGCCATCGGCATAGAGCTTGGTCAGGTAAGAGGACAGCGCCCCCACCGGCGGGGCAATCGACATTTCATTGTCGTTGAGGATGACAAACAGCCGCTTTTTCAGATGGCCGGCGTTGTTCATCGCCTCAAACGCCATGCCCGCAGACATCGAGCCGTCGCCAATGACGGCAATCGCATCGCCCGGATCGCCGCCCAGATCACGCGCCGCCGCAAAGCCCAGTGCCGCAGAGATCGAGGTGGAACTATGCGCCGCGCCAAAGGGGTCGTAGGC
Source organism: uncultured Tabrizicola sp. (assembly GCA_937858255.1). GTDB lineage: Bacteria > Pseudomonadota > Alphaproteobacteria > Rhodobacterales > Rhodobacteraceae > Pseudotabrizicola. The sequence continues at coordinate 339 of CALLZQ010000527.1, read as the reverse complement.
GGATTCCGCGCGTTTGGTAAAACCGGACAGCCCCCCCTCGGTCCGCAGGGTACGGATGCGGTCGCGCCGCCCGGTCAAAATCTTGTGTGGATAACACTGATGCCCGACATCCCAGATCAGCTTGTCTCGCGGGGTGTCGAAAACCGCGTGAATGGCCACGGTCAGTTCGACCACGCCCAAGCCCGCGCCCAGATGGCCGCCGGTGACGGACACCGCCGAAATCGTCTCGGCCCGCAGCTCATCGGCCACGGCCCGCAACTCACGGTCTGACAAACCTTTGAGGTCGGCAGGCACGCGCACGCGGCCCAGGGTCGGGGTGGCAGGGCGGTCGGTCATGGC
>CALLZQ010000526.1 GCA_937858255.1 uncultured Tabrizicola sp. | reverse complement strand
GGCGCGGGCTGGCAAGGGTCGAGGGCGCGACAAGGGCCTGAATCTCGGTCAGGACGGGCCGTGTCCCCTCGATCCCGGCAAAGACGGCGGAACCCGGGGCAGGGGTGTCGCGGCTGGACAGAAACAGCGCCGAGGGATTTGTCACCTGCGACAGCCCCCCGCCTGTCATTTCAAACACCCCAATCTCATCGGCGGGGCCAAAGCGGTTCTTGACCGCGCGCAGGATGCGGAACTGATGGCCGCGCTCGCCCTCGAAATAAAGCACGGTATCGACCATATGTTCGACCACACGCGGGCCGGCGATCTGCCCCTCTTTGGTGACATGGCCGACAAGGATCACCGCCACGCCGCGCCGCTTGGCGAAAGTCACCAGCTCATGCGCGGCCGCACGGACCTGACTGACCGAGCCCGGCGCCGCCTCGACCGTATCCAGCCACATGGTCTGGATCGAATCGATGATGGCCAGATCGGGCCGCTCGGCATCCAACGTCGTGAGGATATCGCGCAGGCTGGTTTCGGCGCCAAGCGCGACTGGTGCCGTGGTCAGGCCAAGGCGCTGCGCCCGCATCCGCACCTGGGCCGAGGCCTCTTCGCCGGAAATATAGAGGCACTTCAGCCCGCTTTGCGCGAAACTGGCGGCGGCCTGCAACAAGAGCGTCGACTTGCCGATCCCCGGATCGCCGCCAACGAGGATGGCAGAGGCCGGAACCAGCCCGCCGCCCAGCACCCGGTCCATCTCTTCGATCCCCGAGGCGGCGCGCGGGGGCGGCGCCTCTTCGGTGGACAGGTCGGTCAGCGGGATGGTCCGGCCCTTGGCGCCCAGCGATTTGGGGCCCGAGGACAAGGGTGCCTCTTCGGCAATCGAATTCCACGCGCCGCAGCCATCGCAGCGGCCCTGCCATTTCTTGTGGACGGTGCCGCAGGCGGTGCAGGTAAAGACGGGGGCGGATTTGCTCATGTCCCTGGCCTAGCGCGAAAGCGCGCCGCGCTTCAAGGGCGCTGTCCGGCCAGATGCTCGGCATGCCATGACAGGGCCAGACTGGCCAGAATGCAGGCGGTAAAGAAATAAAGGCCCCAGGCGGTTTCGATGGTGGCCAGCCCGATCCCCTTGGCGATCACGATATAAAGCGCGATCAGGAACACATCCGCCATCGCCAGCCGCCCCAAGAGGTGCAGCGCGGGCAAGACGCGCGGCAGAAGCAGGCCAAAATCGACCAGCGCCAGCCCCGCGACCTTGGCCAGTGGCGCAAAGACGGCCAAGAGCGTCACCAAAAGCGCCAGCACCGGATCGCTGGACCACAGCGATTGCAGCCCGGTCATCACCGAAATCTCATCCAGCCCGAACAGCGGCAACAGCCCCGCCCGCATCAGCGGTGCGAACCAACTGAGCGGCAACAGGATCAAGAGCGACAGGTTCAGCCATTTCATCGCACCCTCGTGGCCCGCCACCGGGCCGGGGTCAAGGGTCCTACTTTGCCGGCTTGGGCAGGCTGACCACATTGCCGTCGCGCGGGTCGTCATGCCAGTCGATATCATACCCCAGCGCGGGCAGGATCTCTTTCAGATCGGCCTCCAGCCGGCGCAATTGCACCTGCGCCTGCCGCTCGTCTGCGTCGATATCCTGCTTCCAGCGGCGCAGCTCATCACAGGTGATCCGGGCAATCGCCAGCCTGTCGGTCAGGGACTGCACCTCTTCCTGCCGCTGTTGCAGGAAGATGCGCGCCCGGGCCACCCGCTCATCCGAATAGGCGCGGGCCAGTTCGCGGGTCTGATGGCTCATCTGCGCGGCAAGCTGCAAGAGTTCCGGCTCCAGATGCGCCAGATCCGGGTGCTTGCGCAGATGCTCCATCCGCGCGCGGACGGAATCGAATTCCGCCGAGAGGCCAAAGACCCCGGCCCGGTCGCTGGCATGGGCCTGCCGATAGGCGCGGGCCACATCCTCGATCCCCATGGCGAAATTGCGGTGGCTGCGTTCCAGCCGCGCCATCCGGCTGTGCGCCGGCAGGAAGAAAGTCAAAAGCAGCAGCAGGGTGGCCAGACCGACCAGCCCCCAGAAACCGGCATCGGGCACCGGGGCACCGGCAAAGCGCAGATCAAGCTCGGGCCGGGGCGGCCGGCCGCCCAGAGCCACGCCCCCCTCCCCGGCCAAAAACACCGCCGCAAAGACGATGGCCCAGAAGGCAAAGAGTTGCAGCACCGAAATCATCAGGGCAAAAGCGCCCGACCGGCCAATCATCATCGAAAAGACCCCCACCAAGGCCCGTTAACTTTGCCAAGGTCGCGCTGAATGGCAAATCCTTTCGGATAGGCCAGGGGGAATTCGCGTCAAATATCAGTGGATTGACGGGTATTGTCGCGGTCTGGGAAACAGTCACACCCGCTATGCGGGAATATCCCAGCCCATGATATCGCGTATCGTTGCCACCGTCGTCGTCAACGCCAGAGCGATCAGAAAGGCGACAACGATTCCATTGGCGAACAGCAGCAGCGGCTCATGCCATTGCACCCGCCGCGCCCAGGCCCCGATCAGCCAGACCCAGCCGATGACCGAAATCACCCGCGCCGGCAAAACCGCCTGATAGGGCAAATCCAGCGGCCAGAGCATCCACAGCGTATAGACCAGAACCCAGAAGATCAGCATCAGGCCCGACCGGTCGCCCACCCGCCAGGCGGCAAAGCCCGACAGGCCGATGGCCAGCGGTGTGGCCACGATCAGGCTCTGCACCAGCGCCCGCCAGAGCGAGGGCTGCTCGAACAGGAAGGACAGGTCGATCTGAAACATCCCGCCTCCTAACGCAGCGAGGGGATCGGCCCCTCGGCCCGGCCCTCGACGAACTGGCGCAGATAGGGGTCGTCGCTGCGGTCAAGGTCGCCGACCGGACCAGACCATTGAATGCGCCCCTCATGCAGCATCGCCACCTGATCGGCGATGGCGCGGACCGAGCGCATGTCATGGGTGATCGTCATCGCTGTCGCCCCCATCTCGATCACGATTTCGCGGATCAGCTCATTGATCACGCCCGACAGGATCGGATCAAGCCCGGTGGTCGGCTCATCGAAAAAGATGATCTCGGGCGCGGCGGCGATGGCACGGGCAAGACCCACCCGTTTTTGCATCCCGCCCGAAAGCTCGGCAGGGTAAAGCGTGGCCACATCAGGCGACAGGCCGACACGGCGCAGCTTTTCCACCGCGATCTCTTGGGCTTCGGCGCGCGGGCGCCGGTCCTTGCCGCGCATCAGCCGGAAAGCCACGTTTTCCCAGACTGTCAGGCTGTCGAACAGCGCGCCGCCCTGAAACAGCATCCCGAAGCGGGCCAGAAATGCCTCTCGGTCCATCCCCCGCGCATCCTGCCCCTCAACCCGCCCCTGACCGCGGTGGGGTGGCACAAGGCCAAGGATACATTTCAGCAGCCCCGTTTTCCCCGTCCCCCCCCCGCCGATGATCACCATCGACGAACCGCGCGGCACCACCAGATCGACCCCCCGCAACACTGCCTTGGGGCCGAAACTCTTGGTCAGGGCGGCCAGTTCGATCATGCGCTGAAAAACACCTCGGTCAGCAGATAGTTGGCAGCAAGGATCAGCACGCTGGCGGTCACGACGGCGGTCTTGGTCGCCTGACCCACGCCCTGCGCCCCGCGCCCCGAGCGTATGCCGAAATAACAGCCCATCAGCGCCACGACAAAGCCAAAGACCGCCCCCTTGACCAGGCCCGAGGCGATGTCGCCGGCCTGAAGAAACTCGACCGTCGTGCGCAGATAGCTGGCCGAGTTGAAGCCAAGCCTTGTGCTGCCCACCAGCCAGCCACCCATGATGCCGATGGAATCGCCCACCGCGACCAGCACCGGCACCGCCAGGGTTGCCGCCAGAACCCGTGGCACCACCAGATATTTCATCGGCTCGGTCGAGAGGGTCACGAGGGCGTCGATCTGCTCGGTCACCTTCATCGTGCCCAGTTCCGCCGCGATGGAAGAGGCGACGCGCGCCGCCACCATCAGCCCGCCCAGAACCGGCCCCAACTCTCGCACCATGCCGATGGCGACGATCTGCGGCACCACGCTTTCGGCATTGAACCGGGCCCCGCCGGAAT
>CALLZQ010000525.1 GCA_937858255.1 uncultured Tabrizicola sp. | reverse complement strand
GGCGAGGCGCGCTGGACCCTGCGCGGCACCGGCCCGCGCCTGAAAATCGACGGCGACCTGTGGGAGATGCTGTCAAACCCTGCGGCACGGCCCGACATCACTGCCGGCAATGTGCATTTCGCCCTGCTGCGCGATGAACTCGCCCGCCAACACCGCCGCCTGACCGTCGAAGTGCGTGAGGAGGAAATCCGCCTCAGCTTCTGACCGGCTCAGGTCCGGCAAGTGCCGTCGCCCGTCACCAGATATTTGAAGCTGGTCAATTGCTCCGCCCCGACCGGCCCGCGGGCATGCATCTTGCCGGTGGCAATGCCGATCTCGGCCCCCATGCCAAACTCGCCCCCGTCGGCAAACTGGGTCGAGGCATTGCGCATCAGGATCGCACTGTCCAGCCGCTGAAAGAACCTTGCCGCCGTGGCGTCGTTTTCCGTCAGAATCGCCTCGGTATGGCTCGATCCATAGCGGCGGATATGGGCAATCGCCTCATCCACGCCATCCACCAGCTTGGCAGCAATGATCATGTCCAGAAATTCGCGCCCGAAATCCTCGGGCGCCGCCCTGACCGTGCCCGGCACCTTCAAGAGTTCGCCCTCGGTCCGCACCTCGACCCCGGCTTTCAGCAAATCCTCGATCAGCACCGCGCCATGCTTGGTGTAAAACCGCCAGTCGATCAGCAGACATTCGGCCGAGCCGCAGATCCCCGTCCGCCGCGTCTTGGCATTCAGCACCACCCGCCGCGCCTTTTCCAGATCGGCATCGGCATCGGCATAGACGTGGCAGATCCCCTCCAGATGCGCAAAGACCGGCACCCGCGCCTCGCGCTGCACCAGCCCCACCAGCCCCTTGCCCCCCCGCGGCACGATCACGTCAATAAATTCGGTCGCCCGCAACATCTCGGCCACCATCTCGCGCGCGCGTATCGGGATCAACTGGATCGCCGCCTCGGGCAGGCCCGCACTCCTTAGCCCTTCGACCATGCAGTCATGAATGGCCACCGAGGAATGAAAACTCTCGCTCCCCCCGCGCAGAATCACGGCATTCCCGGCCTTGAGGCACAGCGCCCCGGCATCCGCCGTCACATTGGGACGCGATTCATAGATCACCCCGACCACCCCCAAGGGCGTCGCCACCCGCTGAATATGCAGGCCCGAGGGGCGATCCCATTCCGCCAGCACGCGGCCCACCGGATCGGCCTGCTCGGCAATCGCGCGCAGACCATCGACAATGCCGCGCAGCCGCCCCTCATCCAGCCGCAGCCGGTCCATCATCGCCGGTGACAGACCCTTTTCCTCGCCATAGGCGAGATCAAGGCAATTCTCGTCGAGGATCTCCTGCCGCCGCCGCCAGACCGCCTCAGCGGCGCCGATCAGGGCCGCATATTTGCGCTCCGGGTTGGCAAAGGCCAGTTCCGCCGCCGCCGCCCGCGCCTTTGCGCCGATCTCGGCCATCATGCCCGCGAAATCTTCACCCATCGCCCGCCCCATTTTCTGTCCAAAAATATCCCGGGGGTCCGGGGGCAGCGCCCCCGGGACTTGCCCCTAGATCACCATATCGTCGCGATGCACCAACGCCGCCCGGCCCTGATACCCCAGAATCCCGGCAATATCGCTGGACCGATGCCCGGCAATCGCCCGCGCCTCATCCGAGGTATAGCGCACCAACCCCTTGCCCAGCACCACGCCCTCCGGCGACAGGATCGCCACCGGCTCGCCCCGGCCAAAGGCACCACTGCCCCGCGTCACGCCTGCCGGCAAGAGGCTCTTGCCCGCCCGCAGCGCCGTCACCGCACCGGCGTCCAGAACCAATTCCCCGCGCGGTTTCATCGCATTGATCCAGCGTTTGCGCGCCAGTTGCGGATCGCCATGGGCGAGGAACCATGTACGGTTCGCCCCCTCGATCAGCGCCTTGAGCGGGCGCAGGGCCGAGCCTTCCATGATCGCCATGGCACAGCCCCCGGCGACAGCGGTCCGCGCGGCCAGAAGCTTGGTCTTCATCCCGCCCTTGGACAGGCCCGAGATCGGGTCGCCCGCCATCGCCTCAATCTCGGGCGTGATAGTCTCGACCAGATCAAACCGCTGCGCCGTCGGGTCCTCTTTGGGATTGGCCGAATAGAACCCGTCCACATCCGACAGCAGAACCAATTGATCCGCCCCCACCGTCACCGCAATCTGCGCCGCCAGCCGGTCGTTATCGCCCAA
>CALLZQ010000524.1 GCA_937858255.1 uncultured Tabrizicola sp. | reverse complement strand
GCGCGTCGACGCGGCGCACGTTGTCAACGAAGCGTCCGCGGCGCCGCCGGTCCTCGAACGCGACCATGCGTCGAGCGACGACACGGCGGATTGGCAAGCCGCATTGCCGCAATTGCGGTCCCATGCACGGCAGCTCGCTGACCGTCTGGCGGAAGAACAGCGCGACCTCGACCGCCGCGAAGCCGAGATGCACGGTCAAATGGCGGAAATGGAGTCCCGGATCCGGGGCGCGCGCCTGTGGCTGGGACATCACCGAGGGCCGGTTTGACTGGTCCGGCTTTCGCGGCAAGCTGCATCTGGAACTGGACCGGCTGGAGGGCGTCTATCGCCGCCTGCTGGAAGGCTCGGGCGTGGCGGTGCATGACGCGCGGGCACGGCTGGAGGATGCCCATACCGTTGCCCTGTCCGACGGCAGCCGCATCACGGCGAAACATGTGCTGATCGCGACCGGCGGGCGTCCCGAGCGGCCCGACATGCCGAGTGCGCATCTGGGTCTGGTCTCGGACGATATCTTCCTGCTGGACAAATTGCCGACCTCGATCCTGATCGTCGGCGGCGGCTTTATTGCCTGCGAGATGGCCTGCATCCTGAACGGGCTGGGGGTCAAGGTCACGCAATTCTATCGCGGCGCGCAGATCCTGCGCGGTTTCGACGATGAGGCGCGCGGGCTGATCGCCGAGGCGATGAAAGAGCAGGGGATCGACCTGCACCTCGGCACCAATATCGTCGAGATGGCCGAGGCGGCGGCGGTCGAGGGGCACGAGGCCGAGATGGCCGCCGATGTCAGCCAGATGGCGGATCTCTTGCCCCGCAGCGGCGAAAAGGGCTGCCCGGTCTGGGTCAAGGCGACCAACGGCCAAGAGGCGGTCTATGACGCGGTGCTGTTTGCTACCGGACGCAGCCCCAATTCCTCTGGTCTTGGGCTGGAGGATCTGGGCGTCAAACTCGGCCGGCGCGGCGAGGTGGTGGTGGATGAGTACAGCCAGACCGCCGTCCCCTCGATCTATGCCATTGGCGATGTCACCGACCGCTGGAACCTGACCCCGGTCGCGATCCGAGAAGGCATGGCCTTTTCCCGCACCGTGTTCGAGGGTCAGCCGACGCCGGTCGATCACGACCTGATCCCCTCGGCGGTCTTTACCCAGCCAGAACTGGGCACCGTGGGCCTGACCGAAGAGGCCGCCCGCGCGCAAGAGGCGATCGAGGTCTATGCGACCTCGTTCCGCCCGATGCGCAGTGCCTTTGCCGGCGCGAATGCGCGGGTGCTGATGAAACTGGTGGTCAGCCAAGAGACCCGGCGCGTCCTTGGATGCCATATCGTCGCGCCCGAGGCGGGCGAGATGATCCAGATGGCGGCGATTGCCGTAAAAATGGGGGCAACCAAGGAAGATTTCGACCGCACCGTTGCGGTTCACCCGACGATGGCCGAAGAACTGGTGACGATGCGGGCGCCGGTCCGGCGCGGATAGGGCAGGGAATTGCGGGGATTGCTTGATTTTCCCGCCCCGATCACCAGTTATTGAAACGACAGAAGACACAGGAAGAGGGTTAGAGGCGCATGGCGAGCGGAGGTCCCTGGGGCGGCGGTAGCGGCCCGGGCGGAGATGATCGGGACAAGAACGGGCGCGACGACGATCGCCGCCCTGCAAACGGCGCACGCCGTCCGGGCGAGGGTCCGCAAATCCCTGAAATCGACGAGATCGTGAAAAAGGGGCAAGAGCAACTGCGCGTCCTGATGGGCGGCAAGGGCCGTGGCGGTTTCAACAATGGCGGCGGCGGTGGCGGCTCGCGCGGCCCCGATGGCCCGCGGGTGACACGACAGGGGCTTGCCCTTGGCGCCCTCGCGGCGATTGCGCTCTGGGCCTATGGGTCGTTCTACACGGTCCGCCCCGAAGAACGCTCGGTCGAGCTTTTCCTCGGTGAATTTTCGACTGTCGGCAATCCGGGCCTCAACTTTGCGCCCTGGCCGCTGGTCACGGCGGAAATCGTGCAGGTGACGAACGAACGCCAGACCGACATCGGCATCGGCCGGGGCGGCGAGGATGGCGGACTGATGCTGACCCGCGATCAGAACATCGTCGATATCGGCTTTCAGGTGGTCTGGAACATCTCGGACCCGGCGAAATATCTGTTCAACCTTGCCGACCCGGAAAACACCATCCGCGCGGTCTCGGAATCGGCGATGCGCGACATCATCGCCCGTTCGGAACTTTCGCCGATCCTCAACCGTGACCGGGGCGCGATTGCCGCCGATGTGCGCACGCAGATCCAGACCACGCTCGACAGCTATGATGCGGGCCTGACGGTGATCCGCGTGAACTTTGAAAAGGCCGACCCCCCGCGTGAGGTGATCGATGCCTTCCGCGAGGTGCAGGCGGCGCAGCAGGAGCGCGACCGGCTGGAGAAAGAGGCCGATGCCTATGCCAACCGGGTGACCGCAGGGGCACGCGGTGAGGCGGCCCGGCTGCTCGAAGAGGCCGAGGCCTATCGTGCCCAGGTCGTGAACGACGCGCAGGGTGAGGCGAGCCGCTTCCTCTCGGTCTATCAGGAATACATCAAGGCGCCCGAGGTCACGCGCAAGCGGATGTATCTGGAAACCATGGAGCGCGTGTTCGGCGGCATGAACAAGGTCATTCTGGACGGGGTTCAGGGCGGCGAAGCCGGTGGTCAGGGCGTCGTGCCCTTCCTGCCGCTGAATGAACTGGGCCGGCCCGCACAGGGCGCCGCCTCGACGCAGGGGGGGAGCAACTGATGAAAACCCAGATCATTCTTCCCGTCGTGGCGGTCGTCGCGGCGACGGTGCTGTCCTCGGTCTTTATCGTCGATGAACGCGAAAAGGTGCTGGTCCTGCAATTCGGGCAGGTCAAGCAGGTCAAAGAGGATCCGGGACTTGGCTTCAAGATCCCGCTGATCCAAGAGGTTGTCAGCTATGACGACCGTATCCTCGGGCTTCAGGCGCAGCCGTTGGAGGTCACGCCGCTGGACGACCGCCGTCTGGTGGTTGACGCCTTTGCCCGCTGGCGGATCGTCAATCTGATCGACTTCCGCGAGGCGGTGGGCGCGGGGGGCATTGATGCCGCGCAGACCCGTCTGGACCGCATCCTGAATGCGGCCATCCGCGAAGTGCTGGGTTCGGTGCCCTCGAACCGGGTACTGTCCGAGGATCGGACCTCGCTGATGAACCAGATCCGTGACCGGGCCCGTCAGGAATCGGCGGCGCTGGGGGTCGAGATCATCGACGTGCGTCTGACCCGCACCGACCTGCCGGATCAGAACCTCTCGGCCACCTTTGCCCGGATGCGGGCCGAGCGCGAGCGTGAGGCCGCCGATGAAATCGCCCGTGGTGGCGAAGCGGCGCAGCGCGTGCGGGCGGCGGCGGACCGGACCGTGGTCGAACTGACCTCGGACGCCCGCCGTCAGGCCGAGGTGGTGCGCGGTGAGGCCGATGCCGAACGCAATGCCATCTATGCCGAGGCCTTTGGCCGCGATCCTGAGTTCTTTGCCTTTACCCGCTCGCTGACCTCGTATGAGCGGGCGCTGCAATCGGGCAATTCCTCGATCGTCATGCAGCCGGATAGCGAGTTCTTTGAATATCTGCGGTCCGAACGGGCGCCCGAACCCGGACAATAATCGGTATCGCGTAAGACAAAAGGCCGGTGGAAGCACCGGCCTTTTTTATCGGGTCAGGGGCAGGCACGTCAGGGGCAGGTACGGGCGCGGTCAAAGTCGCGCAACTGGCGTAGCGGGCGGCTTTGCGTCACCTCGGGCCCCTTGGGGCCAAGCCGCAGCGTCAGCACGTTCTGCCACCCGGCATCGGCCAGCACCAGTTCGGCCCCGTCGCCGCAATCGCGGCTGCCGCCGGCGATGAAATCCATGCCGATCCGGTGATTGGTATAGCCGGCACTGCGCGAAACTTCGGTCAGTCGCCCCGCCTCGAGCCGCAGGAACACCAGTTCGCGGGCCAGATGCGGGCGGTCGATATAGGCAATCTCGATCCTGCCATCGCCGTCGAAATCGCCCCAGCCCGCGGGGGCCAGCCAGCGATGGGTCTGGCCGATGGGCGGGGTTGCGGCCCGGCGGCCCTTGGCATCATAGATGGCAAGGGCGGCGCCCCGGGCGATCTCGGTCTCAACCACCATCACCTCGGGCTGCCCGTCACCATCGAAATCGCCCAGACGGGCGGTCACATCCTCAAACACCCGGGTTTCCGGCAGGGTAAAGCGCAGGCGCTGCCCGTCGCGCAGCCCTATCTCCAGCCCGCCCCATTCAACCGCATCGCCCAGAACGCCATGATCATAGCGTTCGGTCGGGGCGATCAGCCGGGCTGAGACGATCTCTTGCGCCACGGCACCCGTCCCGGCCCAGAGAGTGCCGAGCAGCACCAGCGGCGCAAGACGCGCAGGCATCAGATCTGCTTTTCGGGCATCTGCACCCGCAGCCCGTCCAGCGCATCCGTCACCTTGATCTGGCAGGTCAGGCGCGAGCGGGCGGCATCGGGCTGATAGGCGAAGTCGAGCATATCCTCTTCCATCGCGTCCTTTTTGGGCAGGCGGTCCACCCAGGCCGGATCGATATAGACATGGCAGGTCGAGCAGGCACAGGCGCCGCCGCAATCGGCCTCGATGCCGGGAATGCCATTGTCGCGGGCGCCTTCCATCACGGTCAGGCCATTGGCCACCTCGACCACATGTTCCTTGCCGCCAAATTCCACATAGGTGATCTTCGCCATGTCCGGTCCTTCACGCGCGTTTCGCAGGGTTTGCCCGGACATAGGACAATTGGCGCGCTTTTGCCAGAGGGGCAGTCCGGGCGCACCGGGTCGTGATGGTGGCGCCGCCGCAACGCCCCTGACTGTCGCGGTCCCCCGCGGCTAGGCCGGGCGCGCAAATTGCGCTACTCTGCCCGTCAGAACCCCGGGCGCGGCATTTTTCGCCCTAGCGGGGCAGAGATTACGGGCAGCATGACGCGCAAGACCTTTCCGATTCTGATTGCCGGTCTGATGCTGGCCAGCGCCTGCACGACGGCAGGCAGACCTGTGCCCGAGGCACCAGCGCGGGCCGATCTTGCCGCCGAACTGATCCGGCTTGACCGTCCGGGCCCGCCCAAGGGGCCCGAGGGCGCCTGCTGGGCCTCGGATATCACGCCGATGGTGGTCGAGACGGTGACCGAGCAGGTCATGGTCTCGCCCGAGCGTCTGGGGCCGGATGGTGCCGTGATCGCGCCGGCCAGTTTCCGCAGCGAGACCCATCAGCGCATCGTGCAAGAGCGCGAGGAGATCTGGTTCCGTGCCCCCTGTGCGGCGGATTGGACGGTTGAGTTTGTGGCGACACTGCAACGGGCGCTGAAGGCGCGGGGCTATTATCTGTTGCCGGTGACGGGGGCGCTGGACGGCCAGACCCGCGATGCGGTGCATCGCTATCAGATCGACCGGGGCCTCGACAGCCCGCAACTTTCGCTGGCGGCGGCGCGGGAATTGGGCATTGTCGCCGCCGACCGGGACCGGTTGTGAGCGGGGCCGAGCCCTCTGCCGCGCGGGCCTTGGCCTTTCTGCGGGCCGAATGGCAGGGGCAGGCGGATGCCGCGCATGACTTGGGCCATATTGCGCGGGTGAGGGCGGTCGCGGCGCGATTTGCGGCAGCAGAGGGGCCGCATGACGCAGGGGCGCTCGACATCGCCGCGATCCTGCATGATCTGGTGAACCTGCCCAAGGATGCGCCAAACCGGGCCATGGCCTCGCGCCTCTCGGCTGCGCGGGCCGGGGATTGGCTGGCGGCGGAGGGTTGGCCACCAGAACGCCGCGCCATCGTGACCCATGCCATTGAGGCCCATAGCTTTTCCGCCGGCATCGCGCCCAAGACGCCCGAGGCCCGGGCCTTGCAGGATGCCGACCGGCTGGAGGCGCTGGGGGCCATCGGTCTTGCACGGATGTTTGCCGTATCAGGCGCGCTTGGCCGCGCGCTGTTCCACCCCGATGATCCCCTGGCCGAGGGGCGCGCGCTGGATGACAAGGCCTATGCGCTCGATCATCTGGAGGTGAAGCTCTTTCGCCTGGCCGATACCATGCAGACTGTCGAGGGGCGGCGTATTGCGGCGGAACGGACGGTTTTTCTGCGGCAGTTTCGGGATCAGATGCTGCGCGAAATCTCTGGGTTCTGACGTCAGCATATGAAAAAGCCCGGAGCGCGATGCCCCGGGCCTTTCCTCATCATGGTCGCGGCTTATTCGATCCCGAGGGCGACAAAGCGCGGGTCGCCAGCCCGGCGAACCAGCAGCAGGATCGACTTGCGCCCGGCATCCTTGGCCTCTTGAATGCGGTCACTCAGGTCTTGCAGGCGCACCACCTTTTGTTGGCCCGCCTCGGTGATCAGATCGCCTTCGCGCAGGCCCTTGGCATAGGCTTCGGCGGCCACATCGACCTTGGAAACCACCAGCCCCTCGGCATCGGCGGCCAGACCCATTGACTGACGCGACTCTTCGGTCAGCGGCATCAGGGTCAGGCCAAGGATCTCGGCCTCGGTCGGCTCGGCGGGTTTTTCGGCGGCCGCAGGGACCGGGGTATTCTCGGCCTCTTCACGGCGGCCCAGCGTCACCGGAATGGTCTGGGTCTTGCCTTCACGCAGCACCACCACCGGCACTGCCTCGCCAATCGGGGCATCGGCCACGCGGCGGGTCAGATCGCGGGTATCGGCCACCGGCTGCCCGGCAAAGGTGGTGATCACATCACCCGCCAGAATGCCCGCATCCTTGGCCGGGCCATCCGGCACGTCGGTCACAAGAGCGCCCTTGGCCTCGGCCAGACCCATCGCCTCGGCAACATCGGGGGTCACGTCCTGAATGCGCACACCCAGCCAGCCGCGACGGGTTTCGCCGAACTGCTTGAGCTGATCGACCACCTTGGTCACGACATTCGAGGCCATCGAAAAGCCGATCCCGATCGAGCCGCCGTTGGGCGACAGGATCGCGGTGTTCACGCCGATCACCTGACCGTCCATGTTGAACAGCGGACCACCCGAGTTGCCGCGGTTGATGGCGGCATCGGTCTGGATATAATCATCATAGGTGCCCGACAGTGCCCGGTTACGGGCCGAGACGATCCCGGCGGAAACCGAAAAGCCCTGACCCAGAGGGTTCCCCATGGCCACCACCCAGTCGCCTACCCGCATCAGGTCGGAATTGCCGAACTGGACAAAGGGCAGCGGCTCGGGGCTTTCGACCTTCAGAAGCGCGATGTCGGTCTTGGGGTCGGTGCCGATCAGCTTGGCATCCAGACGCTTGCCCGAAAAGAACTCGATCTCGATCTCATCGGCATTTTCGATCACATGGTTATTGGTGACGATATAGCCGTCTTCCGAGATCACAAAGCCCGACCCCAGCGCCTCGGACCGCCGCGGCGCATCCGGGTTGCCCTGACCATTACGATCCATGAAGTCGCGGAAGAAGTCTTCAAAGGGGCTGCCCTCAGGCACGACCGGCCCGCCGCCGGTAGGGCCTGCGACCACGGCCGAGGTGGTGATATTGACCACCGAAGGGCTGATCTGTTGGGCCAGATCGGCAAAACTTTCCGGCGCGCCACGCGCCATGGCCCCGGTGGCCTGACCGACCGTCATGGCCAGACCCAGCCCCAAGGCCAGAAGGATGGCTCTGCCACGGCGGGCGCCCTCGGTGCCGCGCTGAATGGAGATGGCTTTCGACTGCACTCCCGAACTCCTCTGTTCTCTGCGGGGCAGGCCGAAACCATGCCCCGGAATATAGTGCAGTCTTTATCTGGGCGCCGGGGATTGCAATGCAAACCCTGTTACGCGCCGTAAAAGCCTTGTGAGAAAAAAAGAGCGGGCGCGAGCGGCCCGCCCCCGATCAGGCGTTGCCGCGGCGGGCAAACAGGCCCGCATCCTCGGCGGCGCGGCGCAGGGCGCGGGATTTGTTGACGGTTTCCTGAAACTCTGCCTCGGGGTCGCTGTCATAGACGACGCCGCCCCCCGCCTGAATATAGAGCGTGTCATCCTTCAACACCGAGGTGCGCAGCGCGATGCAGAAATCCATCTCGCCGTTGGCGGCGAAATAGCCGACGCCGCCGCCATAGACGCCGCGCTTTTCTGGCTCCAGCTCGTCGATGATTTCCATCGCCCGCACCTTGGGCGCGCCCGAGACCGTGCCCGCCGGCAGACCGGCAAGCAGGGCGGAAAGCGCATCTTCGCCCTCATTGATCTGGCCGACCACGTTCGAGACGATATGCATGACGTGGCTGTAACGCTCGATAATGAACTTTTCGGTCGGGCGGACAGTGCCGACACGGGCGACGCGGCCCACATCGTTGCGGCCCAGATCAAGCAGCATCAGATGCTCGGCCAGTTCCTTTTTGTCGGCCAGCAGATCGGCCTCCAGCGCCTTGTCCTCTTCCGGTGTGGCGCCGCGCGGGCGGGTGCCGGCGATGGGGCGCACTGTCACCTCACCCTCGCGCAGGCGCACGAGGATCTCGGGGCTGGCGCCGATGACCTGAAAGCCGCCAAAGTTGAAAAAGAACATGAAGGGCGAGGGGTTGGTCCGCCGCAGGCTGCGGTAAAGTGCAAAGGGCGGCAGTTCAAAGCGCTGCGCCCAGCGTTGGCTGGGGACGACCTGAAAGATGTCACCGGCGCGGATGTAATCCTTGGCCTTTTCCACCGCGGCCTTGTAGCCGTCCTTGGTAAAGTTGGACACCGCCTCGCCCACCGGCGCGACCTCGCCCAGATCGCGCTGCGCCGCCGGGGCGCGGTCCAGATCGCGCAGGGCATCCATCACCCGCTCGGCGGCCTGCGCATAGGCCGCGCGCGCCGATTGGCCCGAACCGGCCCAAGCGGGGGCGACCAGCGTTACCTCACCCTTGACGCCATCCAGCACGGCAATGACCGAGGGGCGCATCAGCACGGCATCGGGCAGGCCAATCGGGTCGGGGTTCACATTGGGCAGATGTTCGACCAGACGGATCATGTCATAGCCGAGATAGCCAAAGAGACCGGCCGAAACCGCAGGCAACCCCTCGGGCATCTCGATGGCGCATTCGGCGATCAGCGCCCGCAGCGTGTCGAGGGGGTGGCCCTCCAGCGGCGCAAAGGCATTGGCATCGAACCGCGCCTCGCGGTTGATCTCGGATCCCGTGCCCCGGCAGGGCCAGATCAGATCGGGCTTCATCCCGACGATGGAATAGCGCCCGCGCACCTCGCCCCCCGTCACGCTTTCCAGCATGAAGGTATCTTGCCGCGCCTCGCCCAGTTTCAGCATCAGGCTGACCGGGGTGTCGAGGTCGGCGGCCAGACGTGCCCAGACCAACTGGTTCTTCCCCTCGGCCCAGTTGCGCTCAAATTCGGGGAAGGCGGGGGAAAGGGTGGTCATCGTCGGGCTTTCGTCAGGGCTTAGTTGAAATTGGCGTGGACGGCGTTGATCACGGCCTGATCGAGCACCAGCCCGGCATCCTTGGTCATCGCATCCGAGAAAATGGCCAGGGCATCTTGCGAGATGGCCTGCTCGATTTGCAGGGCGAGCGCCTCGCGCATGGTCTGGGCATCTTCGCCCTCGGTCTCGGCGGCGGTAATCTCGTCCAGCCGCAGAACGCCGGTAAAGCCCGGGCCCTCGATCACCCGCAACTCGCCGGGGGACATGACAAAGACCGCCTCCATCAGCGCGGGCGGCGCGCCCTCGACAAATCCCTCACGCGCGATCTGGGCGGTGCGCTCGACAATGCCAAAGGCGCCCAGCGACTGACCGCCCTCGACCGCGGCCTTGATCTCGATGGCACGCTCTGCCAGCGACTTGGCCAGCGCATCGGCCTGCCAGGCGGTTTCGACAGCGGGGCGGGCGGTTTCAAACGGGATCGGGGCAGGGGGCACGATCTCTTCAAGCCGCAGCGCCACAACGCCGCCGTCATCCAGCAGCACCGCCTCGGGGAAATCGCCCTCGGCCAGGGCGGTGGCAGCCTCGCGGAACTTCGGGTAGGCGGCCATGCCCTCGGGCGAATCGTCGTCTGCGACGAAATCGAGCGTCGCCAGCGTCATGCCCTGTTCCTTGGCCAAATCCTCCAGCGTGGCGCCACCGGCCAGCGAATCGTCGATGGCATCCACCTTGTCGGCAATGGCACGACGGGCGGCATCGGTCTGGATCTCGACCGCCAGATCGGGCTTTGCCTCGTCAAAGCTGACTTCCTGTGCGGCGAGGATCGCATTCATACGAAACAGCGCCGGGCCAAAATCGCTGTCCAGCGGCCCGACAACGCCCGGGCCTTCCAGCGCGAAAATCGCCGCACCCGCGGCGCCCAGATCGCCCTCGGCCACATCGCCAAGGTCGATATCGTCAAGCGTCAGGTCCCGGTCGGCCACCAGCGTCTCAAAGCTCTCACCCGCATCCAGCCGGGCCTTTGCCGCCTCGGCCTCGGCCTGCGAGGGGTAGACCAGCCGCTCGACCAGCCGCTTTTCCGGCTGCACGAATTCGTCAATCCGTTCGTCATAAAGGCGGCGCAGGGTCTCATCCTCCACCGTCTGATCGCCGGCGATGTCATCGGGCAACAGCGCGACATAGGTGATGCGCTTGGCCTCGGGCGCGGTGAAACGGGCGATATTGGCCTCGTGATAGGCTTTCAGATCATCCTCGGTCGGGGCGGGGAGGGGCGAGGCCAGGTCGCCCTCGGTCAGTTGCAACAGCGAGAAACCGCGCCGCTCGGCCACCCAGTTGTAGAAACTGTCCACCGCTGCGTCAGGTGCGGCAAAGCCCCCCGCAACCGCCCCGGTCAAAAGTTGCCGGGTCAGATCGGCGCGCAGATCGGCCTCAAATTCCGATTGCGTCAGATTGGCGCGGTCCAGCGCGAAACGATAGGTCTCGCGGTCAAAGCCGCCTGCGGTGCCCTGAAAGGCCGGGGTCTTGACGATCTGGTCGGCCACCGCCTGATCGCCGACCGACAGCCCGGCCTGTGCCGCCGCATTGTCCAGCGCCGCCTGCGAAACAAGGCCCGCCAGCACCCGGCGGTCCACGCCCAGTTGCTGGGCCTGTGACAGGGTGATGTTGGTGCCGAATTGCGCCGTCATCGCCTGAAGTTCCGATTGCAGGGCGCGGGCATATTTGGTCGTGGTAATCTCGCGCTCGCCCACCCGACCGATCGCCGTAGCCCCGCCCGAGAAATTGGTGATGCCAAAGCCGCCAAGGCCCGCCACCAGCATGGCCATCAGACCGTAGACGATGATCTGGCTGCCCTTGCCCTTCTTGCGGGGGGTATCTTCGTGGTCTTTGGCCATGACTTGCCCTTTGAAAAAACGGGTTTGCGCCTGTCTACGGCCTAACCGCCCCCGCGGCAAGCGGGGGCGCGCGGCCCTAGGGCCGGAAGGCAGCGAGGCGGCGGAAGAGTTCGGCAATCCCCGCCGCATCGACATTGGCAAAGGCGATGCGGATCTGGCGTTTGCCTTCGGCTGATCCCGCAGGCTGGAACATCGTGCCGGGCAGCATCAACAGCGACAGTTCACCCACAAAGCGCTTGCACAGGACATCAGAGGCGATGTCATAGGGATGTTCGACATAGGCGAAATAGGCGCCGCAGCCCAAGAGGCGCCAGCCCTGTAGCGTGGCAAAGCCCTCAACCATCGCGCGACGGCGGGTCAGGATTTCATCGCGCTCTCCGGCCACCCATTGATCAAGATTGCGCATCCCCCAAAGCGCGGCGATCTGGCCGAGTTGGCCCGGGCAGATCGCCACGGTGTCGAGGAATTTCTCGACCTCGGCCAGACGCGCGGGCGAGGCGGTGATCGCGCCCACCCGGTGCCCGGTCAGCCGGTAAGCCTTGGAAAAGCTGTAAAGCTGGATCAGCACCTGATCCCAGTCCGGGTCGGTGAAAAGGTCATGCGGGCGGCCACCCAGTTCAACGGAATGGCGGCTGTCGAAATCGCGATAGGTCTCGTCGACGATCAGCGCCAGATCGTGTTCGCGCGCCAGATCACGGAAGGCGGGGAGGGGCTCGGCCGGGTATTCGACGCCGCCGGGGTTGTTGGGGCTGACCAGCACG
>CALLZQ010000523.1 GCA_937858255.1 uncultured Tabrizicola sp. | reverse complement strand
CCGAGATGATCCACGACGTCCAGGTCGAGGCGACCTTTCCCGACGGCACCAAGCTGGTGACCGTTCATCACCCGATCCGATAGGAGGCGCCGATGATCCCCGGTGAGATTTTCCCTGCCCCCGGCGATGTGCTGCTGAATGCCGGTGCCGAGGTGACGGTGCTGATGGTGGCCAATACCGGCGACCGGCCGGTGCAGGGCGGCAGCCACTACCATTTCGCCGAGACCAATCCGGGCCTCGATTTCGACCGCGCTGCGGCGCGGGGCAAAAGGCTCGATATCCCCGCAGGTACGGCGGTGCGGTTTGAGCCGGGCCAGAGCCGCGAGGTGCGGCTGGTGCCGCTGTCCGGCACCCGGACCGTCTACGGATTCAACGCGCAAATCATGGGAAGGCTCTGAAGCCTTCCCAGTTCTGCTAAACGTACCGGATTACGATTGAAATGATGACGAGAACGCTAGCAGCCACTTCGAATGCATGGGCCCAAGACTCCATGTGCATCTCCTATTTTAATAGTGATTCAGGAAATGCGCCGAGCGGTCGCGCGTACCTTGATCTCGCTCTTGGGCCTGCGGGTGCCCATAGTCGTGGTCTCGCAGTTCTGTGGTTTAACGAGCCCAGATGCGGCTCGAGGCGGCTGGCAGCCCAGTACTCAGCACCAAAGAAATAGCATGCCGCGCTCTATGGTTCAAGACCATGGGCAAACAAATGAGGAACATATGCCCTATTCCCTCTCTCGCGCCGCCTATGCCGACATGTATGGCCCGACCGTGGGCGACCGCCTGCGGCTGGGCGATACCGACCTGATCATCGAGGTCGAGCGCGACCTGATCGCCGAGCGTTCTGGCCAGGGCACGCCCGGGGCCAACGGGCCGGTCTGGGGCGAAGAGGTCAAGTTCGGCGGCGGCAAGGTGATCCGCGACGGCATGGGCCAGAGCCAGATCACCCGGGCGGATGGCGCAATGGATACGGTCATCACCAATGCGCTGATCGTTGACCATTCCGGTATCTACAAGGCCGATGTCGGCCTGCGCGACGGGCGGATTGCCAAGATCGGCAAGGCGGGCAACCCCGATACCCAGCCGGGCGTCGATGTGATCGTCGGTCCGGGGACGGAAATCATCGCGGGTGAGGGTAAGATCCTGACCGCAGGCGGCATGGATGCGCATATCCACTTCATCTGCCCCCAGCAGATCGACGATGCGCTGCATTCGGGCCTGACCACCATGCTGGGCGGTGGCACTGGCCCTGCCCATGGCACGCTGGCCACTACCTGCACGCCCGGGCCCTGGCATCTGGCGCGGATGCTTCAGGCGGCGGATGCTTTCCCGATGAACCTTGCCTTTGCGGGCAAGGGCAATGCCAGCCTGCCCGCCGCGCTGGAGGAACAGGTGCGCGCCGGGGCGTCGTGCCTGAAACTGCATGAGGATTGGGGCACCACGCCGGGTGCCATCGACTGCTGCCTGACGGTCGCCGATGCGATGGATGTGCAGGTGATGATCCATACCGACACGCTGAACGAAAGCGGCTTTGTCGAGAACACGCTCAGGGCCATCGCGGGCCGGACGATCCATGCGTTTCATACCGAAGGGGCAGGGGGTGGCCATGCGCCCGATATCATCAAGGTCGTGGCCAGCCAGAATATCCTGCCGTCCTCGACCAATCCGACCATGCCCTATACCGTCAACACGATCGAAGAACATCTCGACATGCTGATGGTCTGCCACCACCTTGACCGCAAGGTGCCCGAGGATGTGGCCTTTGCCGAAAGCCGCATCCGCCGTGAAACCATCGCGGCCGAGGATATTTTGCATGATCTGGGGGCGTTCTCCGTCCTTTCATCTGACAGTCAGGCCATGGGCCGGGTGGGTGAGGTGATCACCCGCACCTGGCAGACCGCGCATAAGATGAAGGTGCAGCGCGGGCGGCTGGAGGGGGAGCAGGGCGAAAATGACAACCTGCGGGTGCGCCGCTACATCGCGAAATACACGATCAACCCGGCCATCGTGCACGGCGTTTCCCAGCATGTCGGCAGTATCGCCGAGGGCAAGCGTGCCGATCTGGTGCTGTGGTCCCCGGCGTTTTTCGGCGCCAAGCCGGAAATGGTGCTCTTGGGCGGCTGCATTGTGGTGGCGCAGATGGGCGATCCGAATGCCAGTATTCCGACTCCTCAGCCGGTGCATACCCGCCCGATGTTCGGCGCCTATGGCCGCAGCGTTGAACGCAATGCCGTCACCTTTGTCAGCCGCGCCGCGCAAGAGGATGACATCGCCGCCCGCCTCGGCCTTGCGAAATCGACCCTCGCGGTCGAGGGCACGCGCGGTATCGGCAAGCGCGATATGATCCTCAACGATGCCACCCCGGCCATCGAGGTCGATCCAGAGACCTATGAGGTGCGTGCCGACGGCATCCTCTTGACCTGCGAGCCGGCGCGCGAACTGCCGCTGGCGCAGCGCTATTTCCTGTACTGACCGCAGATGCCGGCGGGGTCGTCAATGCGCAGGGCTGGGTCCCCCTGGCGCCGTCCGGCGGCGGATCCGCCAGCCCGGGCGCGTCCGCCCCTCCTCGGGGAGCGAGCCGAGGGCCAGCGCCAACTCTGCCTCTCGCGCGCGCAACAGGGCGATCTGGCGGCGCAGCACCTGCAATTCCTCGGCGAGTGTGGAACGGGACATTTCTTGCTCCTCTCTCTGGGCCGTTCTCTGGGCCGTGCCGGTTCAGGCTGCTGCATTCAGGTTAATCCTTCGTGCAGGAAAACCGGGCAAACGCTGTCCGGGGCTGCCCGGACAAAATTTCCTATGCAGCTTTCATGCCGAAACCCGAAGCGCAGCCGTTACGTTATCGGATGGGAGGTTCCCCGCCAGACGGAGATCCGTTCGATGATGCGCCCGGCCAATTCCCCGCTGTCGCCCGAGGCAGCCTATGCCCTCGACCTGTTCTTTGCCACCGAGGCGCCGGGCATGCCCGCCCATGCCCATCGTCGCGCGCGAGAGGCGCAATTCGCCCGGTTTTATGCCCTTAGCGATCCGGCGCTTGCAGCGATGGGGTCGTCGCG
>CALLZQ010000522.1 GCA_937858255.1 uncultured Tabrizicola sp. | reverse complement strand
GGAAGAGGCCAGCCAGACGCTCGACGCTGACCGATGGCAGACCTTCCGCTATATCAGCCTGCCCCTGATGCGCCCTGGACTGGCGAATGCCTTCCTGCTGGGCTTTATCGAAAGCCTTGCCGATTTCGGCAACCCGCTGGTGCTGGGGGGCAATTTCAACGTGCTGTCCACCGAGATCTATTTTGCCATCGTCGGCACGGTGGCCGACCCGGCCAAGGCGGCGATCCTGTCGCTGATCCTGCTGTCGCTGACGCTGGGCGCGTTTCTGGCGCAGCGCAAATGGCTGGGGAAAAAGAGCTATGCCACCGTGACAGGCAAGGCAGATTCTGGCCGTCATGCCGCGCTGAACCCGGGTCTGCGGGCGGCCTGCTATCTGCTGGCGCTGCCATGGGCGGCCTTTACCCTGATCCTTTATGCGCTGATCGTCTTTGGCAGCTTCGTCAAGCTCTGGGGCTATGACCACAGCTTTACGGTCGAGCATTACACCAGGGCCTTTGGCATCATCATCCGCAATGGTGTGCATTTCACCGGCGCGGCCTGGGACAGCTATGTGACGACGATCACCATCGCCGCCATTGCGGCGCCGCTGACGGCGGCGGTGGGGCTGGCCACGGCCTATCTGCTGGTACGCCAGAAATTCGCCGGCAAAGAGGTGTTCGAATTCTCGACCATGCTGTCCTTTGCCATCCCCGGCACGGTGATCGGCGTGGCCTATGTCATGGCCTTCAACTTTCCGCCGATCGAACTGACCGCGACCGGGCTGATCCTGATCATCGTCTTTGTCTTCCGCAACATGCCCGTAGGCGTGCGCGGCGGTATCGCGGCGATGAGCCAGCTCGACAAATCGCTGGATGAGGCCTCGATCACCCTTGGTGCCAACAGCGCCACAACGCTGCGCCGGGTGATCCTGCCGCTGTTGGGGCCGGCGATCCTTGCCGCGCTGACCTACAGCTTTGTGCGGGCGATCACCTCGGTCTCTGCGGTCATCTTTCTGGTCTCGGCCCGCTACAACATGGCCACCAGCTTTATCGTCGGACGGGTCGAGAACGGCGAATTCGGCATCGCCATCGCCTATGCGACGGTGCTGATCTTTACCATGCTGGCCGCGATCCTGACCCTGCAACTGATCATCGGACGCCGCAAGCTGCGCCGCGCCGATCGTGTCGAAACCCATTGAGGAGACGAGGCATGAAGGGCCAAGTCCGGTTTGAGAATGTGACGAAAACCTTTGGCGATGTGGTGGCGTTAAAGCCGCTCTCGCTTGAGATTGCGCCGGGAACGCTGGTGACTCTGCTTGGCCCTTCGGGCTGCGGTAAAACCACGACGCTGCGGCTGATCGCGGGGTTGGAGAGCGCGACATCGGGCAAGATCGTGATCGGGGGCGAGGATGTGACCCATCTGTCCGCCACATACCGGCGGGTCTCGATGGTGTTCCAGTCCTATGCGCTGTTCCCGCATATGACGGTGCTGGAGAATGTCGGCTATGGCCTGTCGGTCAAGGGCATGGCCCGGGCCGAGGTCGCTGCCCGGGCCGAAGCGGGACTAGAGACGGTGGGGCTGAAAGGCTTTGGCGCCCGCCTGCCGTCCGAACTTTCAGGTGGGCAGCAGCAGCGCGTCGCGGTGGCCCGGGCCATCGTGCTGGAACCCGAGGTGTTGCTGCTGGATGAGCCGCTTTCCAATCTCGATGCGAAACTGCGCCGGCATGTGCGCGAAGAGATCCGGCAGATTCAGCAAAGGCTGGGGCTGACGGCGGTCTATGTCACCCATGATCAGGAAGAGGCGATGGCGGTCAGCGACCGGATCATCGTGATGAAAAACGCCGAGATCGCCCAAGAGGGCAGCCCGCAAGACCTCTATCAGCGGCCCGCGAGCGGCTTCATCGCCGATTTTATCGGCGATGCCAATCTGATCGATGTCGAGGGGGTGCGCGCCGGGGCCGAGACTGAAATCGCGCTCTTGGATCAGCGGCTGACCCTGCCTTTGCACAGCGCCGCGACCGGGCCGGCCAAGATGGTGCTGCGACCCCACCATGCAAGGCTGAGCCGCACGCCCACCGCCAGAGGTCTGCCCGCCGAGGTGATCTATGCCGCCTGGCTGGGCAATTCGGTGCAATATACGCTGGCCACCCCCGCCGGGTCGATCTTTGCTACCAGCCTGCCGCAGGCCGAGCCCTTCCGCCGGGGCGAGACGCTGCACCTGAGCTTTGACCCGCAGGATGTGCGGCTGGTTCCGGCCTGAGACCAAGAAGCGTTGCGGCGATTTCCGAAGGCTGGGATATCAGCGCCGTCCGCGCGGTCTGTGAGAGCGATTGTATCCAATGGCAGGATCGTTTGAACGAAGAGAGCGGATGAGTTCGCTCTCTTTTGCACTTATCAATGACTTTTCGTCGCTTTCAAACAAGATCTCCTTGCGCAGTGTAAAGTCCAGAAGATCTGATTTCTCAAAGTCGGCCTCAACAACCTCGTTGTTCCATGAGCCAAAGTATCGCAAGGAATGACCGGGTTCTCCGATATCCTTACCAATATAAATTTTGCCGTTTGGGAAGGTGATTTTGTAGACGACGTAACTAAGTTTTCTCATGACATGCACAAATAAAAACGCCCCCTTGCGGGGGCGTCTTATTACTGATCCAGAAAGCTGCGCAGTTTGCGGCTGCGGCTGGGGTGTTTCAGCTTGCGCAGCGCCTTGGCCTCGATCTGGCGGATGCGTTCGCGGGTGACGCTGAACTGCTGGCCCACTTCCTCCAGCGTGTGATCGGTGTTCATGCCGATGCCGAAACGCATCCGCAGCACCCGT
>CALLZQ010000521.1 GCA_937858255.1 uncultured Tabrizicola sp. | reverse complement strand
ATCTTCATCACCACCACCGGCAACAAGGACGTGATCCGCATCGAGCATATGCGCGAGATGAAGGACATGGCCATCGTCGGCAACATTGGCCATTTCGACAACGAAATTCAGGTCGCCGCCCTGCGTAACCACAAATGGACCAACATCAAGGAACAGGTGGACATGATCGAGATGCCCTCGGGCAGCCGCATCATCCTCTTGTCCGAAGGCCGCCTGCTGAATCTTGGCAATGCCACGGGCCACCCGTCTTTCGTGATGTCGGCCAGCTTTACCAATCAGGTGCTGGCCCAGATCGAGCTGTGGACCAAGGGCGGCGAGTATCCACCCGGCGTTTATATCCTGCCCAAGCGTCTGGATGAAAAGGTCGCCCGCCTGCATCTGAAAAAGATCGGTGTGAAACTGACGGAACTGCGAAAGGATCAGGCCGATTACATCGGCGTGGCGCCCGAGGGTCCGTTCAAATCGGACCACTACCGCTACTAAGCGCATTGTCGCAGAAATGCCCCGGGCCCGTCGCGTCATTGCGGCGGGCCTTTCCTTTTCTTGCCAGATTCAGGCGCTCTGCTACCTTGCGGCGCAAAATAACCTATAGGGGCAGGAAATGAGCGACGAGGAAATGAGCAAGCGCGACCGTGTGCGCGGCCGGATGCTGGCCAGCCTTCCCAAAGGGGGCGTGGTGGCCGAAATCGGGGTGTGGGAGGGCGACTTCTCGCAACGGATTCTAGAGATTTGCGAACCCAAGGAACTGCACCTGATCGACCCGTGGCTTTATATGCCAGAATTTTCCAACACCGGCTTTGGCAAGAAAAAGAACGAGCATCTGATGGAGGAGCGTTATCACAAGGTGGTGGCGCGTTTCGCCGATGATCCGCGCGTCAAGGTGCATCGCGCCCTGTCCGATGTGGCACTGTCTGCGATGCCGGATGCCTCGCTCGACTGGGTATATATCGACGGCAACCACAATGAACCGATTGTCGGCAATGACATTGCCCTGTCGCTGCAAAAGGTGAAACCGAACGGCATCATCGCCGGCGACGATTTCAACTGGATGTCCGAGGCACAGGCCGCCCCGGTCAAACGCGCGGTTGAGGCGATGGTGGAGTCGCTGGGCGACAAGGCATCGCTGCGCCTGATGGCCAACCAGTATATCGTGACGCTCAAACGCGGCTGAGGGGGAAGAGGCGGAAAGTTTTCCCTTGGTGAAGGAATCGCTTTGCGCCTAGACTTCCTGCCGTAGTCCCCGTCCGAGGGGCTGTTTCAACATGTATGTCTGATGGGGAAAGACCGATGAGCAAGCGCGACGAACTGATCGCAAAATATGCCGACGATTTGACCAACAAATGCAAGATGACGCCGGATATGGCGCTTTTGACCAAGGTGACGATCGGCTGCGGTCCGGCGATCTACAACGCCGACAGTTCCACGGTCGCGGGCAGCGATCCGTCCGAGCTTGAGACGGTCAAGAACAATTTCCTGATCAAGAAACTGGGTCTGGCCGATGGCCCGGCGCTGATGGAGGCGATCAACGCCGTGATCGAGACCTACGGCCGGTCCGAGCGCAACAAGTACCGCGCTGTCGTCTATTACATGCTGGTCAAGCATTTCGGCAAAGAAGCTGTCTACGGTTGATCCGAACCTGATTGCCACAGGAATGACGGCGGCCACAACGGCCGCCGTTTTTCTTTGCGACCGTGGTGCGCACAATTCGAATTAATCTTTAGATCCATAAGCTTTGCTGCCGCAGCATAGGCGCGCTATACCCTAAGATCAGGACAGTAGGTTCGGACCCTCAATACAGAACACGTGCGGTGCCAGGGGAGCACGTGGGGTGGATGGGGGGTCCCTTTGTGGGTTGGGGGTCCCCCATTCCCATGCGCACCGGCCATATCAGCCAGAGATCCCGCCCATGTGGCAAATGATCTCCCACTCTGCCGCCGTCACCGGCTGCACGGAAAGCCGGGTGTTATTGACCAGCACCATCGCCTCCAGCCCCGGCGTCACCTTACACTCATCAAGCGTAATCGCGCGGGCCATCGGCGCGACCGCCTTGATCACCACACAATCCCAGCGCGGGTCGTCGGTCGTGCTGTCGGGCGCGCTTTCACGGATCACCTCGACAATCCCGACGATCTCTTTGCCGATGTTTGAATGATAATAGAACCCCCGGTCGCCGACACGCATCGCCCGCATGTTGTTGCGGGCCTGATAATTGCGCACGCCGGTCCATTCTTCGCCCAGATCGCCCCGGGCCACCTGCTGATCCCAGCTCCAGGCGTCAGGCTCGGATTTGAACAGCCAGTAATTCATCCGATCACCTTTTTCCATTCGCGGATCTCGACGCTCTGGAACAGGCCGGCCTTGGCATAGGGGTCGGCCTCGGCCCAGGCGCGGGCCTGATCCATCGTCTCGACATTCAGCACCACAAGGCTGCCGCACATGCCACCCGCGGCATCGAGGAAGGGGCCGGCCATCTCGACCACGCCGCTGTCCTGAATATGTTGCAGATGCGCCGGGCGGTTTTCCGTGCGCAGGTGCAGATGGCCGGGTTTGTCGATACAGATCAGGGCAACGCGCATGTCATTCCTCCTTCAAGGGTCGGGACATCAGGGATTGAACGGCTTCGGCCACGCTCATCTGGCCTTGAGTCACTCGGGCCACCATGGCGGTCAAGGGCATTTCGTATCCCATGCCAAAGTGTTGCGCTTGCCGCATCACGGCATCGGCAGTGGCAACCCCCTCGACGGTAACGCCGGGGTCTGGTGCGGCGCCGGCACCCAGTGCCAGCCCATGTCGGAAGTTGCGCGACTGCTGCGAGGTGCAGGTCAGGATCAGATCGCCAAATCCCGACAGACCCATCAGCGTTTCAGGCCGTGCGCCCATTCGCGCGGCAAATCGGGACAGTTCGGCAAATCCACGGGTCATCAGTGCCGCCCGGGCGCTGTCGCCCAGACCGGCCCCGACCACGATCCCCGCGGCAATGGCGATGACATTCTTCAGTGCCCCGCCCAATTCCGCCCCGGTCACATCGCTGCTGCGGTAGAGCCGCAGGCTGGCGGTCGAAAGCTGGGCCTGCAACCGTTGGCCCACGCCATCCCGGGCACAGGCGAGTGTCAGCGCCGTCGGCAATCCACGGGCAATATCGGCGGCAAAACTGGGGCCCGTCAGGATGGCGGGCAGGGCGCCCGGCCAGCGTTCCTCCAGGATCGCAGCAGGCCCCCGGAGCGAGCCGAGGTCGATCCCCTTGCAACAGGCCACCAGCGACTTGCCATCCAGATTTGCCTCAACCTCGGCAACAAAGGGCGCCAGCGCCTGCATCGGCATCGCGAACAAGAGGGTGTCCGCGGCCAGCGCCGCGTCAAGGCTGGCTGTGATCGCAACCCTTTCCGGCAGGGTCTGACCGGGCAGGCGCGGGCTTTCCCGGTGTCTGGTCAAGACCGCAACATCCCGCGCCCATAATGCGACAGGCCGTTCGCGCCCGATGGTGATGGCCAGGGCGGTGCCAAAGGCGCCGGCGCCGAGGATAGAGATGCTCATGCCTTCGCCCCTTTCTTGCCGGAACCGAGCAGCGCCGGCGCGCGCTCATCCAGCGGCCAGCGCGGGCGCGCGACCAGATTCATGCCATCGGACTGGCCGGCGCGGAACAATTCGATCCCGGCAAAGGCGATCATGGCCGCATTATCGGTACAAAGCCGCAGCGGCGGGGCAATAAAACGCGCACCCAGATCGGAACAGAGCGTCTCAAGCGCGGCGCGGGACGGCAAATTGGCCGCGCCCCCGCCCGCAACGGCCAGTGCCGGCCCCTTTGGCGCATGCCCAAGATAGCTCGCCATCGCCCGGCGGGTTTTTTCGGCCAGCACATCGGCCACGGCGGCCTGAAACCCTGCACAGAGATCGCGGCGGTCCTGCTGGCGCAATCCCCCCTGTTCGGCGATCAGCCGGTCGCGCAGCCGCAGCACGGCGGTTTTCAGCCCGGAAAAGGACATGTCGCAGCCCGGGCGGTCCATCAGGGGGCGGGGCAGGGTGAAACGTGCCGCCTTGCCGCCCTGCGCCTCGGCTTCAACGGCGGGGCCGCCCGGCTGTGGCAGGCCCAGCATCTTGGCGACCTTGTCAAAGGCCTCTCCGGGGGCATCGTCGATCGTGCCGCCCAAACGCTCGAACCGTTCTGGTCCATGGGCGATCAGAAACTGGCAGTGCCCGCCAGAAACCAGCAGCATCAGATAGGGAAAAGCAAGGTTGTCGGTCAGGCGCGGCGTCAGCGCATGTCCGGCAAGGTGATTCACCCCGATCAGTGGCAGCCCTGTGGCGGCGCATAGCCCTTTGGCCAGCATTACCCCTGACACCACCCCGCCAATCAGCCCCGGACCCGAGGTCACGGCCACCCCGTCCAATTGGTGCAATTTCACCCCGGCCTGCGACAGGGCCTGTTCGACACAATGGTCGAGCCTTTCGGCATGGGCGCGGGCGGCGATTTCAGGCACCACACCGCCGAAATCCGCATGCAGCGCCGTCTGTCCCACCACGACCGAGGCGAGGATCTCGGCCTTGGACCCCTCGGCGCGGACCAGCGCGGCGGCGGTGTCGTCGCAGCTCGATTCGATGCCAAGAAAGGTCAGCTTGTCGGTCATGCTCTGCCATTGCGCCAAGGGTATCCCGCAGGTAACACCCTATGCATGGTCCCGCAATCCCGCGCCATTCCTGTGCTGATCACCCGGCCCGAACCTCAGGCCAGCCGCTTTGCCGGGTGGCTGACGGCGCGCTTTGGCGATCGGGTTACGCCTGTCATCTCGCCCCTGATGGCTGTGCGGTATGACGAGGCCACCCTGCCACCGGGGCCTTTTGCGGCCATCATCCTGACCTCGGAAGCCGGGGCGGTGGCGGCGGGCCGGTTGCAGGTGGCAGGGCAGTCTTTGCCAAGGCGGGCCTATTGCGTCGGGGCCAGAACTGCCCAGGTCGCATTGGCGCAGGGGTTTGACCCGATTTCCGCCGATGGCGATGCCGTGGATCTGATCGCGCTGATTACTGCACAGCCCCCCGGCGGGCGGCTGATCCATCTGCGCGGGCGCGAGTCGCGCGGGGCGGTGGCTGCGCGCCTGCAAGCGGCAGGGCAAGAGGTGGCAGAGCTTGTGACCTATGCACAAGAGCCGGCGGCGCTGACCGAGGCGGCGCGGGCCTGCCTGTCTGGTGCGGACCGGGTGGCGGTCCCGCTGTTCTCGCCGCGCAGCGCTGTTTTGTTCCGCGACTCGGTCGACCGCGCGACGATGACTGCGCCGCTTGTCCTCTTTGTGATGAGTCAGGCGGTTGCGCGGGAACTCGCCGATTTTCCCGTGCATTCTCTTCATATCGCCCCGGAGCCGACGCAAGCGGCTATGGGGCACATGATGTCTCAGGCGCTGTTCGGCGCTTGAACCCGCTTTACATCCGCCGGTAGGCTTAGGGTAATCGCCCGGCATGCCGGGCCAATGAAGAATTGAAAGGACCGCCATGGCCAAGTCCAGCCGACCGACCCCGCCGACCACCGAAGAAAAGCCGGTTGAGAATCTGGCCGAACCGGTAACGGCAGAGCCGGTCGCCCAAGAGACGCCGCAGTCCGAAGAGCCGGCAGAGGCACCGGCGGGTAAGGCTGATACCGAAGCGATGATGCCGCCGGAATCCGCGCCTGCGATCATTCAGGAAGAGCCGGTTCGCGAAACTGCCGCAGAGCCGGCGGCAGAGGTCGAAAAGCCCATGGCCGAACCGCCGCAGACGGTGCGGGAAATCCGGGTCGAGCGGCGGGGCGGTTTCCTTGGCGTCTTTGCCGGTGGTGTGCTGGCTGCGGCGGCTGGTTATGCGGTGGCAACCTATTATCCGCTGTTTCCGCCTGCACAGGAT
The DNA here is from genome assembly GCA_937858255.1 of uncultured Tabrizicola sp. GTDB lineage: Bacteria > Pseudomonadota > Alphaproteobacteria > Rhodobacterales > Rhodobacteraceae > Pseudotabrizicola. Next base: position 7,637 of record CALLZQ010000521.1, on the reverse strand, counting down.
GATGGGTCGCTGGCCAGTCTGACTGCGGCGCAAGAGACCCAGGCCAAGCAGATCGGTGCGGCCGAAGCGGCACTCAAGGGGCTGACGGATCGGCTGGTCACATTGGAAAACGCCCCGGCAGCCGAGCCGACAGCGGCCCCGGCTGTTGACCTTGGGCCGCTGGAATCTGCCGTGCAGGCATTGTCGACCCGGATTGACGCGATTGAGGCCCTGCCCGCCGGCGAAGGCGAGGGTGCGTCAAACGCGGCGGTTGCGGCGGCGATTGAACAGTTGAAAGCCGAAGTCAACGCGCTGAAGGGCGAAGGCGCTGCTGCGACAGAAACCATTCAGGCCATGGCTGACGAAGCCGCCGCCCGGCTGGCCGAGGCAGAGGCTCAGGCCGCCCAACTCAAGGCCGACGCCGCAGAGGGGGCGCGCAAAGCCCGGCAGGCCGCCGCGCTGGGCCGGGTACAGGCCGCGATGGAAAGTGGCGCCCCCTATGCGCAGGCCTTGGCCGAAGTTGAGGGCGTCGAACCGCCCGCCGCCTTGACCCGCTATGCCGAGACCGGGGTGCCGACCCTCGCCGCGCTGGCTGCCGCCTTCCCGCCCGCCGCGCGTGAGGCACTGGAGCTTTCGCGTCGTGCCACAGTCGGCGATGGTCTGGGTGAGAGGGTCGCGGCCTTTCTGGAAAATGCGACCGGTGCCCGCTCTCTCGCCCCGCGAGAGGGAGATGACCCGGATGCGGTGCTGTCGCGGGCCGAGGCGGCGGTCAAGGCGGGCGATCTGTCCGCCGCGCTGGCTGAAATCAAGCTCTTGCCCGCCGAGGGACAGGCGCCACTGTCGGCCTGGGTTGCCGAGGTCGAGGGGCGCCTTGCTGCGATTGACGCCGTGATGGCGCTTTCCGCACAGATTGCGGGATAAGGAGAGAACGATATGCTGTGGTCCTTGCTTAAGGTCGTTCTGTTCATCCTGGCGATTGCCGGTCTTGCCTATGGGGCGGGCGTGCTGCTCGACACCGATGGCGGCCTGCGCATTTCGGTTGCGGATTATGAATTCACCCTTGGCCCCTTGGCCGCCGTCATCATCGCGGTTCTGGCACTGGTGGGGCTGTGGCTTGTGCTACGGGTTATCGGGTTGATTGTCGCGACACTGCGATTTCTCAATGGCGATGAAACCGCGCTATCGCGATATTTCGACCGCAATCGAGAGCGCAAGGGATATCAGGCCCTGACCGAGGGGCTGGTGGCACTGGCCTCTGGCGAAGAGCGTCTGGCCCTCAGCCGGGCGCAAAAGGCCGAAAAATACCTTGCCAAGCCCGAATTGACGACGTTGCTGGTCGCGCAGGCGGCTGAGGCTTTGGGCGATGGCAAACGGGCCTCGGATGCCTACAAGGCGTTGCTTTCGGATGAAAAGACCCGCTTTGTCGGCATTCGTGGGCTGCTGAAACAAAAACTGGCCGAGGGCGATACGGATACAGCGCTGAAACTGGCCGAAAAAGCCTTTGAGATGAAGCCGCGCCATGCCGAAACGCAGGATCTGCTGCTCAAGTTGCAAGCCGATCACGCGGATTGGAAGGGTGCCCGGGCAACCTTGGGGGCCAAGCTGAAGGCCGGTGCGTTGCCGCGTGATGTCTATCGTCGTCGCGATGCGGTACTGGCCCTGCAAGAGGCGCGCACAGTCATGGATGACGCGGCCTCGATCGAGGCGCGTGAGGCGGCCATCGAGGCAAACCGCCTGTCGCCCGACCTTATCCCCGCGGCGGCGATGGCCGCACGCAGCCTGATTGCCAAGGGCAACAAGAAAGAGGCAACGCGCATTCTGAAAAAGGCCTGGGCCACGCGACCCCATCCTGATCTGGCCGCCGCCTTTGCCGAGATCGAGCCCGAAGAAACGCCGGTCGAACGTCTCAAAAGGTTCAAGGTGCTGACCTCAGTTCAGCCCGAAGATGAGCAGACCCGCTTGCTGCTGGCGGAACTTTTGGTCGCCGCGGATGATTTCCCTGCGGCACGCCGTGCCCTGGGCGGGATTGTTGACAGCCATCCGACGCAGCGCGCACTGGCGATCATGGCCGCCATCGAGCGTGGCGAGGGCAAGGATGACGCCGTGGTGCGCGGCTGGCTGACCCGCGCGCTGACCGCGCCACGCGGGCCACAATGGTGCTGCGACAAGTGTCAGGCGATTCATGCCCAATGGGCGCCGATTTGCGACAATTGCGGGGGCTTTGATACGCTTTCCTGGCGCGAAGCCCCCGAAAATACCGGCCCAAGCGCCACGGGAACAGAGCTTTTGCCGCTGATCGTCGGTCAGGCAACGGTCGATGACACCAACGATCTGCCCCGCGAGGCAGAGGACATCACTCTTGAGGCAGAAGAGATTACCGAGCCTCCCGCCAAGCCCTGAGTTACCTCTGGCCCGCATGACCGACCGGTCGCGCGGGCCCGGACCCGCTCGATCCAGCTGCTGACGGGCTGCCAGCTAGCTTTGTCTGTGCGGGAAAACAGGTGTCACGAACAGTTTTGCCCGGGCCTCTGCCCGGCGCTGGACTCTGTTGCGATCCTGTTAACCACCCCTGGGCGGATCGACAGGCCAGTCCTCGCCGGCCCAATCCTGCCGTAAGCGCATTTCAGCGCGTTGCCTGTAAATTTTCTTAAAACTGCTGACCGTCTGCGCCGAGAAGAAGGTGCGCACCACCAACCGCTTCATCTTCAAGTGGTTAGTGGTGCCGGTGAAGGGACTCGAACCCCCGACCCCATCATTACGAATGACGTGCTCTACCAGCTGAGCTACACCGGCACTCTTCCTGTTGCAGAGAGGTCTCTGCATTCGCCTTACTGTCGTTCTGGTCCATTCTTGCCAGTGCTGACAAGGGGTTTTCCCTTGCGTGCGACTTGCATGGCCATGGTTCCAGAGGACGGCAACGCAGCGCTGGCTTTAAACGGTCAGGCCCCGCCGCGCAAGGCGAAAACAAAGGTGTTTAACCCCGCAGCGACGGCCCGCCCGCCTCTCGGCCCCGGGGTTAGAGGTCTTTCACCAGACGCAGCGCGTCATAGATTGCCGCATGGGTGTTGCGGGCCGCGACAGCATCGCCAATCCGGAAAAGCCGGAAGCTGCCTGCGGGATTGGTGGCAACCTCTTGCGACCGACCCTCGGAAAGGGCGTCGTAATCGACCTCACCAAGGTTGCGCGACTGCGGCTTCAACTCAAAATACAGATCGTCCAGCGGGCGGGTGCCATGATTGATCACCACCTGATCCACCAGCCGTTCACGAGTCATGTCGCCATAATCGCTGCCAAGGACGGCGCGCAGCCGATTACCCTCGCGCGTTACCGACCGAAGGCGCCAGGTCACGGTAAAGGTCGTGTCCCGTCGTTGCAGCGAGCGCATATAGGGCACCAGATTCATCGCCATCACCTCGGGCGCAAAGGCGCGGTCGGGCGTCACGATCTCGACCCGCGCCCCGGCCGCGGCAATCAGATCGGCGGCTTGCAGGCCGGCATGATCCCCCGCATCGTCAAAAACCAGCACATCCTGGCCGGGTTTCACATCGCCAGAAAGGATGTCCCAGGCCGAACAGACCAGATCGTTTCCTGCAGTCAGAACCTGCGTATGGGGCAGGCCGCCGGTCGCGACGATCACCTCATCCGGCTTGGTCGCCAGAACCGTTTCGGCATCGGCAAAGCTATTGAAATGAAAGGTGACGCCGCGCTTTTCGCATTGTTCAAAGCGCCAGCGAACAATCGAGATCATCTCACGGCGGCGCTCTTGCAGGGCGGTCAGGCGGATCTGGCCGCCGGGCTGATCTGCGGCCTCGAACACCGTCACGGCATGGCCGCGTTCAGCGGCCACCCGGGCGGCCTCGAGCCCTGCGGGGCCGGCCCCGACGATGGTGATCCGGCGCTTTGTCGCGGCTGGCGTAATGGTCTGCGGCTGTTCCAGCTCTCTCCCCGTGGCGGGATTGTGCAGGCAGAGTGCCATGCCACCCTGGTAGATGCGGTCAAGGCAGTAATTCGCGCCCACGCAGGGGCGGATGTCATCCTCGCGGCCCTCGACGATCTTTCGCACCAGATGGGGGTCGGCCATATGGGCGCGGGTCATGCCAACCATATCCAGCTTGCCGCTGGCAATAGCATGCCGGGCTGTCGCAACATCGGGTATCTTCGCGGCGTGGAAGGTGGGAAAGCCCGTCGCTGCCCGAATCTCGCCGGCGAAATCCAGATGCGGGGCATTTCGCATCCCTTGAATCGGAATCAGATCGGTCAGGCCGGCATCGGTGTCGATATGTCCGCGAACGACATTCAGGAAATCGACCAGACCGCTGTTCTTCAGCTTGTGGCTGATCTCCATCCCCTCGGCGGCAGTCATTCCGCCCGCGACAACCTGATCGCCGGTATAGCGCAGACCGACAATAAATTCCGATCCGCAGCGGGCCCGAATGGCGCGCAGCACCTCCATGGTAAAGCGCAGCCGGTTGTCGAGACTGCCGCCATAGGGCGCGTCCAGATCATTGGTCAGCGGCGACCAGAATTGTTCGAGCAGATGGCCGTAGGCCTCAAGCTCGATTCCATCGACGCCGGCGGCCTTCATCCGTTCGGCCGCATCGGCGAAATCTTCGATGATCCGGGCGATGTCCCAATCCTCGATCCGTTTGGGAAAGGCCCGGTGCGAGGCTTCGCGCTCATGGCTTGGTGCGACCACCGGCAACCAGTCTGCCTTGTCCCAGCGGGTGCGCCGGCCAAGATGGGTCAACTGGATCATCACTGCCGCGCCATGGTCGTGGCATTCATCGACCATTTGCTTCATCCAGCCGACGACCTCATCCTTCCAGGCGAGGATATTGTTAAAGACGGGCGGGCTGTCCCGGGCCACACTGGCCGAGCCGGCCGTCATGGTCAGCGCCACCCCGGCCTTTGCCCGCTCGACATGATAGGCGCGATAGCGCTCTTTCGGCATCCCATCCTCTGGATAGGCAGGTTCATGACTGGTGATCATGATCCGGTTGCGCAGTGTCAGATGCTTCAGGCGGTAGGGCTGCAAGAGGGGATCGTTGGACATGACGCGGCTCCATGGCGTGATGATGTCGATTTCGCAAAAATGTTCAGTTGTGTCAAGTTTAAGGTCGCAACCGTACATCAGCTTGTCACTGATGTTCTGGGGATTTATGGTGCCCCATGCGCGCAGAGGATCAGCAAGAGACAGGTTGGCGGGGGTCGCCCGAATTATGGGTTGGCGCGGCCTATGAGGCGTTGATCGAACAGGGGGTCGACGCAGTACGTATTCAGACCCTGGGCGAAAAGCTAAAGCTGTCGAGAACCAGCTTTTACTGGTTTTTCAAGGACCGGGCGGCCTTGCTCGCGGCCTTGCTTGACATGTGGGCCGGGCGCACGACGGCACCGTTGATTGCGGCCTCGACGGCCTATGCCGAAACGGAAACCGAGGCGATGTTGAACCTGATCGCCTGTTTCCTGTCTGAACAGAGCTTTGATTCCCGGCTGGAATTCGCGGTGCGAGGCTGGGCACTTCAGGATCAGAAGGTGCTGGAGGTGCTGCGAAGGGTTGATGCCGAGCGTCTGGCCGCGCTGCGCGCAATGCTGGAACGTTGGGGGCATGACCCTCATGACGCTGATGTCAGGGCGCGGACGATCTATCTTGTTCAGATCGGCTACATCTCAATGCAGACCCGCGAAACGCTCGAACTGCGGTTCGCGCGCGTGCCAAATTATGTCGAAATCTTCTGCGGGCGCCGCCCGGCAGAGAATGAACTGGCCCGTTTCCGGGCCAGTCTGGCCTGATCGCCATCCCCCTTTGCGATAACTGAAGTGCGGTCTTGACCGGGCGCATTTCTCTGGGTCAGATTAAAGTAGACAATATGTATAATGATAGACTACATGCAGTCTACCGGCAGCGACTCAGCCGGTGACAAGGGGAGAGGCGTCTTGGAATCCGATACCCGCAGCAAGAAGAGCCGGTGCCTCGACGATCTGCGACGCCGGATCCTGACCGAGGCGCTGGAGCCGGGCCTCTATCTGGATGAGGTGGAGCTGGCCGAGGTATACGGCATCTCACGCCCGCCCCTGCGTGAGGCGCTCCGTCAGCTTGCCGGCGAAGGCTATGTTGTGCTGCATGAAAACCGCGGGGCGCAGGTGGCGCCCATGACGCACAAGACCCTGCGCAATTTCTTTGTTGCGGCGCCGATGATCTATGCAGCGACGACGCGTCTTGCCGCTGAACATGCCACAGCCGCCCAGATCGACCGGCTAAAGCAAAGCCAATGGGCCTTTCGACAGGCCATCCGCAATGGAGACGCCGCCGAGCGCGCCCTGGCCAATCAACGCTTTCATTCGATCATCGGCGAGATGGCCGATAACGAATTTCTGCTGCCCAGCCTGCGCCGGTTGCTGATCGACCACACCCGTATCGGCATGACGTTTTACAACCCGCGCAAGCTGCAACTCGCCCCGCAACGCGAGCTTGCCGCCGACCAGCATGACCAGTTCATTGACCTGATTGAGGCCGGGAATGCCGATGCGGCCGCCGATCTGGCGGTCGCGCATTGGGAATTGTCGCGCGCCCAGATCGAAAGTTTTGTCACCCCTGACAGTATCACCATGCCACTGGGCCGCGCGCCCGGTGCCTCTGAGACACGAGGAGCCTCATGAGATTCGAAGGCATCTATACCCCCGCCATCACGCCCCATCGTGAGGATGGGTCAATCGACCGTGATGCCTTTGTCAGGCATCTGGAAAAGCTGATGGCCGCCGGGGTTCATGGCATCATCAATGGCGGCTCGACCGGCGAATATTATGCACAGTCGATGGAAGAGCGCCGCGAGATGGCAAGCCTCGCCCGTGAGGTTACCCAAGGTCGCTGTCACCTGATGGTGGGGACCGTCGCCATCCGGCTGGAAGACAGTCAGGCCATGGCCGAGCATGCGGCCAGAATCGGGGCGGATTCCATTCTGGTCGGTTCACCGCCCTATTCGGTGCCGACTGAACGTGAGAATGCCCTGAACGCGCTGGCCATCGACCGCGCCGCCGACCTGCCGATCATGCTCTATAACTACCCCGGCCGCATGGGCATCAACATGGGCGAGGAATTCCTCGACCGCGTGGGCCGCAGCCGCAACTTCTGTGCGATCAAGGAAAGCTCGGGCGATATCAATCGCGTGCATCTGCTGGCCCGCGACTACCCGCATATCCAGATGTCCTGCGGCATGGACGATCAGGCGCTGGAATTCTTTGCCTGGGGCGGGCGGTCCTGGGTCTGCGGCGGCTCGAACTTCTTGCCGGCTGAGCATATTGCACTGTGGCAAGCCTGCGCCGTCGAGGGCAACTTCGACAAGGGCCGCCGGATCATGTCGGCGCTGATGCCCTTGATGCGGGTGCTGGAACAGGGCGGCAAGTTCATCCAGTGCATCAAGCACGGCGGGCCCCCCGCGCCCGCCGCTGAAGCCCCTGAACAAGGACGACAAGCGCCAGTTGGAACAGACCGTCCGCGTGTTGAAAACCACCATTGCCCAGATCGTCGCGGAGTAAGCCATGAGCCTTTTGACCCATGAAGAATACAAGGCCATTGCCGCCGGTCTGACCTTTCCCACCAACGCATTCATCGACGGCCACTTCCGCCCGGCCATAGGGGGCTCGACGTTCGACACGATCAA
>CALLZQ010000520.1 GCA_937858255.1 uncultured Tabrizicola sp. | reverse complement strand
CAAGCGAGATGATCTTCATGAAGTTCTTGGCGCGCAGTTCACGGACAACCGGCCCGAAGATACGGGTGCCGACCGGTTCGCCCTGGTTGTTCAGGATGACAGCAGCATTGCGGTCAAAACGGATCGAAGTGCCGTCTTCGCGACGAACTTCCTTGGCGGTGCGAACGACGACGGCTTTACGCACGTCACCTTTTTTCACACGGCCTTTCGGAATTGCTTCCTTGACCGACACCACGATGATGTCGCCCACGGATGCATAGCGGCGGTGCGAACCGCCCAGAACCTTGATGCACTGAACCCGGCGCGCGCCGGAGTTATCAGCAACATCCAGATTGGTCTGCATCTGGATCATAGGGTTACTCCCGACCTTTGGGGACGTTCATGCAGGTGTCCGCCCCAGGGTTTCGATTGTCGCAAGACAGTCGCAGCGAGGCCTCAGGCCTCGACGACAACGGTCCAACGCTTGGTCTTCGAAATCGGCGCGCACTCTTCGATGCGAACGGTGTCACCGATCTTGAATTGGTTGTTCTCGTCGTGAGCGCGATATTTCTTCGACTTACGAACGGTCTTTTGCAGCAGCGGGTGCTTGAAGCGACGCTCGACCAGAACCGTGATGGTCTGCTCGTTCTTGTCCGAGGTCACGACGCCTTGAAGGATACGCTTGGGCATGGTCTTGACCTCTTACTTCGCTGCTTCGGCAGCTTTTTGGTTGAGCACGGTCAGCACGCGGGCGGCGTCACGACGGACGGTGCGCATGCGGGCGGTGTTCTCAAGCTGGTTCGTGGCGGCCTGGAAGCGCAGGTTGAAGGCTTCCTTTTTCAGAGCGACGAGCTGATCACGCAGCTGGTCCGGCGTCTTGCCGTGCAGTTCCTTGGCGTTCATGCGCCTCTTCCTTTTCTCAATCACCAGAAGGCCCCTTGTGGGGTAACCCTGAACCCGGTGGATCAATGACAAACCATCGATTCCGAGTCACCCCGGAGCCGTGGATGCGGTCGTATAGGGGGGCGGGGTCAGGAAGGCAAGCGGAAAGGTGATGGGGGCGTGGGTGGCGGTTCGCCCTCTCACCTTTCCGCAACGGCCAGGGTCAACTGCCCTGGACGCGGCAGAGAAGATTGTGGTCCGGCTTAGGCCGCCAATGGCACGAGGACATCGCGGGTGGCGCCTTCGAGGGTGATATCGTCCCAGGTCAGGCCCGTGGCTTTGACGTAGATCACCTGCTCGCGATCAATGCCATCCGCAACATCATAGCGGAGGGTGATGGCCGTTTGACCAGCAAACCACCCCTCGCCCACCTCTTCCATGCGGATATGGTCCAAAGTGATCGCGCCCGCCTGCGCCTCGACATCGAGGATCAGCTTGTCGATACCCGGCTCAAAATGCCGGACCCAAGCCGCAGTCGTTGAATCGACATCAACAGGACGGTCTCCGTCAAAAAAGTTCGGGTCCAGTTCGGATTCCTGCAAGCCCGGCACAATCTGGACTGTAAACATATCCGCCCCGGCGCCGCCCTCCAAGACGGGCGGATGTCCATCTGCAAAAAGACCCTTGTCGTTAAATTTCGTATCGGTGACGACGGTCAGATGATCGTCCCCCTCCCCGCCATAGGCCACGGCAACATAGCCCGCGCCACCATAACTTGGTCCGGTGATCGAGATTTCATCATCACCTGCCCCGCCGTAAATCGTCTCATTCTCCATATTCAGGGCGTCGATGGTATCATCGCCATCACCGCCATAAACCAGCACGCCATTTGAGGAGTATTGTCCGAGTTCCAGCAGATCATCCCCTGCGCCCGCATCGACGCTTTCCCAGACAAAACTGCGGAGCGTGTCGTCGCCATCGCCCAAGGAGACATTGAGGATCCCCCGGGGATCAATGTCGTCGACCGATCCATATTCGGCGGTCCCGTAAAAGCTAAGCTCTTTGCCCTCGTGAACGAGGTCGATCAGATCATTGCCGGCGCCGCCAGAGACCGATTCCAGGTTCAGGGGATCCTCATCGTCCAGATCGGAAAAGAGCAGCCGGTCATCGCCGTCTCCGCCCTCATAGACGCCCTCGTCCACCCTTTCGAAACCGTTATCCTCAACCGTTTCCTCTTCCTCACCCTCCCCGCCGCCAAGGATCTGCGTGAGGGCGAGAGTCATGCCAAGACCGAGCAAAAGGAAGAGCATCAGGAACCCCTTAACATGATTTAAGGCAGGAAAACGCACCAAAAGGTTGCATGTCAACCATTTCAATGCCTTCGCCGCGTTTTCTTGGCCACCGGGTTCTGGTATGCAGCGACATTCCCAAGTCAGGGAAACAGTGGCTGATCTTCCTCAAGATTGTCCACGGTTCCGATCAGGTCGTTCAACGCAAGAAAGCGGCGCTGTGCCTCGGCGCTGTCCTTGCCAATCAAGATGACGCCCGCCAGCCCCTGCCGCGGCGGGATCGACAAGATGACCCCATAGGGCGACGAGGCCTGCGCCAAAAGCCCGGCATTGCCGAGCCGGTCCAAGAGCGCCCGCGTGGTCAGCCCCGCATCCCGCAGATGAAAGGTATCGACCGCCTTGACCGCGCAGCGCCATTGCCGCTCATCCCGTCCGTGCCAGCGGGAAACCGCCTCCCAGACATGGCGGACCCCATCCTTGCGACCGTTGATCTCAAACCCATAAACCTCGCCCGTATCGGTCACACCCAGATCGACATCGGCCTCGCCGCGAAAGCCGGTCTCGGACAGGCGCGCGATGATGGCCCCGCCAATCCGGTCCAGATCGTCGCGGGCAATCACCTCGGCTGGCGCGGGCATCCAGCAGCCGACATATTCGCACCCGCGCCGGGTAATCTGAAGGAAGGAATAAAGCGGCAGGTTCCGCCCGATCTCAAAGGCTACGCCCGGCGAAAAGCGCAGATCGAGGATCGGCTCAACCAGACCATCCGCCCCGGCCCAGAGGCTGTTCGCCTCTAGCATCTGCCGCGCCGCCTCTGCTGCGGTGACCGGCGTGCGGAACACCAGATTGCCAACCCCACCCCCGGCCAGAGCCATGCGCAGGAAACAGGGGGCACGGGCCGCGACCAGGGCCGCGACCTCCTCCACCCCCTGCCCGACCTCGCCGGGAACGGTCTGCACCAATCCCTGAAACAGTGCCTTGAAGGCGCCTTTGTGATTGACGCGGCGGATCACTTCAGGGCGGTTCGCGGTCAGCATCTGCCCGCCCGCCCGCTGCACACAGGCAGTCAGGTCGGGATCGTCGATATAGCTGTCAACCGCGCAATCGCGTAGCCAGACCGGGTCCAGGTGATCAGCGATCCACAGGTCATCGGGGTTGACCGCGGCGATGCAGACCTCGGGCAAGGGGCCGAAATTCGCCTGCAAATAGGCGATGAAGTCCTGCCCGGGATCGGCCGGCAGGATGATCCGGTCGATCCGTCGCCCCATGGTCTGAGTGTAGAACAAGGAACGGCAGGAAATCGCCAGAACCCGCTGTGCCACGCCGCCCCGGACATGGCCGCGCTGCCCCACCGCGTCAATATTGCTGACATAGACCGTCTGCATCCTGCCCTGCCCCGCTGCCAGCCTTTGCCTGCCAAGATGTTCAGATCAGGGCCGGTTCAGTCAACCCCAAGATGAAAGGCTCTGGCGCAAGGCGTGAGACACGGCAGGGTCAGAGGATCTGCATCGCCCCCTCGGGCGTGGTCAGCGACAGGTTGCGATAGCGGCAAAGCCCCT
>CALLZQ010000519.1 GCA_937858255.1 uncultured Tabrizicola sp. | reverse complement strand
TCCACAAACCCTTGCCGCGACTGGCGGCCTTGCTTCGGAGCTTCTGATGAAAGCCATTCTGACCCTACTTGGCGCTGCCCTTTTGGGGCTGGCCGTCGTCGCGATCTGGTTGATCGCCCTTGCCCCGCCCGGGCGGGCGTCGGCCAGTTGCGTGTCATACCCGACCCTTGTCGAGCAGTTGGCCACGAAGTGGCAGGAAGCTCCGGTTCATCGGGGTCTGGCCGCGAATGGCCAGATGGTCGTGATCTTTGCGGATGCCGAGGGCGACACATGGACTGCCGTGGTTCTGGCACCCGATGGCACGGCCTGTCTGGTAGCCTCTGGCACCGGGTGGGAGACGCTGGTTGCGGCCCCCGCCGGGACGGAGGGCTGATCGATGAGCGCACTTGCCGCAATCGCCCTGCAAGCGGGCCTGCCGATTGTTGAACGTATCTTGTCCCAGCGCCTTGGCGATGCCGGGGGCCAATTGGCCGGGCAGGTCATCCGGTCGGTGGCCGAGCGCGCCGGCGTGCCGGTGGAGGCGTTGGAGGAAACCGCCGCCACCACGCCCGGCCGGGTGAGCGAGGCCATGCGCGAGGTGGAACGCACCGCCCCCGAAATCCTCGCAGCCTATGATCGCGATCTGCAGCTGCAACTTGCGACCCTTGCCGCCGAACAAGACGAACCCACCTGGCACAAGGCATGGCGCCCCGGCTGGATGTATCTGCTGGGGTTTCTGTGGCTGTGGAACCTTGTCCTTCTGCACGTCTGCAACGCGGTCTGGAAGATTGCCCTGCCGCCCCTGCCCACGACGGACCTGTTGGCCCTGACGGGCATGTTCTTGGCCCTCTACATGGGCGGTCACACTGTCCTGCGCCTGATGGGGAAGGCAGGCGATAAATGACGCCGGCTGAAACCCCATTTGGCAACATCGTTCTGTGGGTTGCTGCTCTTTCTACCCTTCTCAGTTTCGGCAGCGTCCTGTGGTCCATCTTCTCCGGGCCGGCGCGGCGCAACGGATCGCGGCTGGATGCCCATGCCACGCGGCTGGATGCCCATGAGCTGCGCCTTGGGGCCATTGACCAGACCCTGCGGGCGATCCCGGCCAAGGAAGAACTGCACGAGCTGGAACTGGCGATGACCCGGTTGCAGGGCGAGATGAAGACCATGTCCGAGGCGATGCGGGGTCAGGCCGAGATCATGAAACGTGTGGAGGCCCTTGTCGGTCGCCATGAAGACCACCTGCTCAAGAAGTGATGCCAATGACCGATTACGAGAATGAGATCGTGCGCCCCGACGCCCGCCTGATCATCCTGAAGGCCTTGGCCGCGCAGACGAACGAAAGCCTGCATTCGGGATTTCTGGGTGAGGAGTTGCGCCGGCTGGGCATCGACCGGCCACGGGCTTGGGTTCATGGCGAGTTGGACTGGCTGGCCGAGATCGGTGCTGTGACACTGATCAAGGCGGACAGCGTCGTGGTCGCAACCCTGACGGAAAAGGGCCACCGTCACCTGCGTCGCGCCATCGTGATCGAGGGCGTCAAGCGCCCCAGCCGTCCGGGGGAATGATCCATGGCCACCGGGCGCGGGCGTCTTTCCAGCTTTGACCTACTGCCGACCGAGGCCGATCACATCGTCGCCTGGGCGGCGTCTGAGCTTGCTGATCGGGAAAAGACCCAGACCGATATCTACGCCGAGTTCGTGTGCAAGTGCGAAGCGCTGATGAAAGAGCACCGCGGCGAATTGGAGTTCAGGATTCCGGCCTTCAGCAGCTTTAACCGGTTCTCGATCCGGCAGGCCCGCCTGTCGCGCCGGCTGGATGACACCCGCGCCATCGTGGCGACCTTGGCGGAAAAGCACGATGCCAAAGCCAGCGACGATCTGACCATTATCGCGGGTGAGATGATCAAGTCGGTCGTGCTGCACATGCTGGGCGATGGCGCGGATGGAGTCGCCCCGAAGGAGCTGAAGGCGCTGGCGGATGGCCTGCGGGCCGCGCAAGTGGCGCAGAACATGAGCGCCGACCGCAAGGTCAAGATCGAGACCGACCTGAGGGACCGCATGGCCCAAGCCGTGGAAACGGTCGCCAAGGCCAAGGGCCTGACCGGCGACACGACCGAGGCGATCAAGAAGCAGATTTTGGGAGTGGTGTGATGTGCGCAGCCGGGGCGGACCTCAAACGTGCTGACCGAGTAGGCACCGCCGAGCGTTCCCGGTGCCACTGCGCAGCTTTCTGTATCATCCTTTCTCACGAGGCGAAACCGTGACCATCCATCTGCACCAACAAGAGCGCATCGTCCTTGGCCTCGCCGTGATGGTCGATCTGCAGCTTGGCCATCTGATGGTGGCCCATGACGGTACGATCACCTGGGATCAGCTGCAGGCGATCAAGAACGAGGTTTGGGGCCGCGATGCCCGTGCGATCGAGGTTTATCCGGCGGCGGGCGATCTGGTGAATGCCGGTAATTTCCGCCACCTCTGGCGGCTGGGCGAGGGCGATTTCTGCCCCGATCTTTTGACCCACCGCGAAGGCGATGTGTTCCACGCGGACAATCTGGAAATTCGGCACAACGTCGCTTGGCTTGATGCCGAGGAGGCCTTCGCGTGAGCGCGACACCTCTTGAAATGGTCTTAAAGGAGGTGCCGGCGGCTCAGCTCTGTGCTGGGCTTGTGATCGTGATCGCGGAACTGCTTGAGGCGAAGGGGCGGGTGGTTCTTACCGCAGACGAAGAAAGCATTGGTCCCCAGTTTGTCGAACTCGCCCGGTATTTGCGGGGGCATGAGACATGACCGCAACCCCCGCCCAAATCGCCAACGACCTAGAGGCGCAGGCTGCTTTTTTCGCCAAGCGCGATGATCGCGTGGCGCGCGCCTGCCGCGACGCGGCCCGGATGATCCGGCAGCTGCTGGCGGGTGAGATGGTCGATGGCCGCACCTGGGGTGGGCTGCACGCGCGGCTGACGGACCTGACAGTCGGCAGCCGCCGCTATGCCGGCACGCAGATCGACAAGTCGATGAACCGGGGGCTGCAGTGCCTGTATGAGCTGAGGGCCGCGCGGTGAGCATGATCCCCACCCAAGCCGAATGGGCCGAGGCCCGCGCAGCCGCCATGGCGTCGATCCCGGCGATGGTGCAGGCCGAGGGGTTGCCTTCGGTCCTGTTGCCCTATCAGGCCGAGGCTGTGCGGCTGTTGGATTCGGTCGGGGTCGAGGCGCTGTTTGTCGAGAAATCCCGCCGGATCGGGCTGACGTGGGGCCTTGGGGCCTATGCCGTTCTGCGGGCCGCGCGGCAAAAGGCGCATGGCGGCATGGACGTCATGTACATCAGCTATTCCCGCGAGATGACGCGCGAGTTCATCGACGTCTGCGCGATGTGGGCCCGGGCCTTTGACAGTGCTGCGTCCGAGGTCGAAGAGACGCTGTTTGACCAGGGCGACGACGGCAAGGCGATCAACGCCTTCCGGATCAAGTTCGCCAGCGGCTTCGAGATCATGGCGCTGTCATCCAGTCCGCGCGGCATGCGCGGCAAGCAGGGTGTCGTGATTATCGACGAAGCGGCGTTCGTGGATGATCTTGGCGCGCTGCTGAAATCGGCCATGGCTTTCCTGATGTGGGGTGGGCAGGTCGTGGTCTGCTCGACCCATGAGGGCGTGGACAATCCGTTCAATCAGGAAATCCAAGACATTCTGGCGGGCCGCTCACCCTATGCCCACATGCGCATCGATCTGGATCAAGCGCTCGAGCAGGGACTTTTTAAGCGCATCGCACTGGTGACGGGCAAGGATTGGACGCCCGAGGCCGAGGCGGCGTGGCGGCAGAAGATCCTCGACTTCTACCGCGACAACGCGGACGAGGAACTCTACTGTGTGCCATCGGCCTCGACCGGGGCGTGGTTGCCCGGCCCTCTGATCGAGGCGCGGATGACGGTTGGGGCCCCGGTGCTGCGGCTGGAATTGCCGAAGGAATATCTGCACCTTGACCGCCTGAAGCAGAAAAGCCTGATGGACCCGTTCATGACGGCGCTGCGGGCCGAGCTAGCGAA
>CALLZQ010000518.1 GCA_937858255.1 uncultured Tabrizicola sp. | reverse complement strand
TGGTGTCCTTGGCCCACTTGGCCGAGATTTCGGTCGACTTTTCGGCAGCTTCCAGAGCCACTTTCGACAGCTTCTCGCCCATCGCGGCCTGGGTCTTGAACGCGTTCTGAAGAGCCGAGGCGTCAACCGGGAACGAAGCCATCATGTCCTGCATAACTTTGGTGAAGTCCGGGGTCTTGGTCATTTCAATTGCTCCTGATCATCCGGGTCGGTGTTGGCCCGCTTTCGATGACCAATATATACATGCTGCACCGCAGCATTTCAACCATTTTTCTGCAATGCAGCATTTTCGGGGCGCGATGCGCTAAGCGATTGAAGCCGCGTGCGAATTGACCCATGGGCAAATCGCGCCCCGGTTGTCAGACCGGGGTCGCGTGATTTTTTTCCGCCGGTTTGGCCGAAACATAGGTGCCCGGGGCCGGGCACAGCACCGGGTTGGTCGAATCGCCGGGTACGCGGGCCGCGACCATCTTGCCCGAGCGTTTCTTCAGCCAGGCCTCCCAGCGGGGCCACCAGCTTCCCTTGTGGAAGGCCGCCCCGGCCTTCCAGTCCTCTGGCGCACCGGCCACCGGGCCGTCATTGACGTAATGGCCGTATTTGTCCTTGGTCGGTGGGTTGACAATACCGGCGATATGGCCGGATTCCGACAGGATGAAGGTCTTGTCCTTGGACCCCATCTGCGCCACGCCGTTAAAGCAGCCGCGCCAATGGGCGATATGATCGGTCTCACAGGCGATGGAACACAGTGGCAGTTTCACGCCCGACAGGCTGACCGGCTCGCCAAAGACCGGGAAAGTGCCCTTGGCGAAACCATCCTGCTGACACAGGCCGCGCAGATATTCGACCGCCATGCGGGCGGGCAGATTGGTGCCGTCGCCATTCCAGAACAACAGGTCAAAGGCCGGCGGCGCCTCGCCCAGCATGTAGCTCTTGATCGCCGGCTGATAGACCAGATCGTTCGAGCGCAGAAAGCTGAAGGTCCGTCCCATGAACAGCCGTGACAGGATGCCGTCGCGCGCCGTCTGTCGCTCGATCCCGGCCAAGAAATCTTCTTCGAGAAACACCCCCACCTCGCCCGGGTCGCTGAAATCGGTCAGCGTGGTGAAGAAGGTGGCCGATTTGACCGAGGCATCCCCCGCCCGCTCCAGATGCGCCAGCGTCAGCCCCAGCGTGGTGCCGGCGATACAATAGCCGACAGCGTTGATCTGCTTTTCGCCCGTGATGCGCCGCACCTCGGCAATGGCGCGCATAAAGCCGTCACGGATATAGTCATCCATCCCGACATCGGCGTAGCTGGGATCGGGGTTGACCCAGGAAACGACAAACAGCGTATAGCCCTGATCAACGATCCACTTGATCAGCGAATTCGCCGGTTTCAGGTCAAGGATATAGAACTTGTTGATCCAGGGCGGAAAGATCAGCAGCGGGGTCTGGTGGACCTTTTCCGTGGTGGGGCTGTACTGGATCAGTTCAAGCATCTTGTTGCGGTAGACCACCGCACCTTCGCTGGCGGCGATGTTCTGCCCGACATGAAAGGCCCCCGGATCGGCCAGCGTCACCAAAAGTTCGCCGTCATTGGCCTCGATGTCGCGCACCAGATTTTCCAGCCCCCGCACCAGGCTTTCGCCATCGGTGGCAACCGCCCGCTCCAGCGCGTCGGGATTGGTGCCGAAGAAATTGGTGGGCGAAAACATGTCGACGATCTGCCGGGTGAAATACTCGACCCGCCGCCGGTCGGCGGGATCGAGCGACTCCATATCGCCCACCGCCGTCGTCACCGCCTCGGCATTCATCAGGTACTGCTGCTTGAGAAAATTGAAGCCCGGATGGCTGTCCCACACCGGATTGGCAAAGCGGCGATCCTTGGGCGTGTGGTCCTCGGGTGCGGCAAATTCGCCCTTGAGCAACTTGTGCTGCGCCTCGACATAATGTTTCAGGCTCTTGCCCCAATAGGACACCTGATGTTCCAGAATCTTGGCGGGATTCTGCATCATTTCAGCAAGATAGGCGGCAGCCGCCTTCATATAGATCTCGGATGAGGGGCCATTCAGCGCCGCATCGGCCTGCCGGCGGCGTGCCATCGCGGCCACCAGACGCTGTGTCAGTTCCTCGACCCGCGCGAGATTGGCCTGAAGACGCTCCAACTTTAGTGCCGCGTCGCTCTCATCTGTTGTCATGCGAATATTTCCACCCTATCGTGCCGCTGTGCAGCATAATGCGTAAAGCGTAGCGGCATGAGGCAGCATAACGTCGCGCTACCGGGGGGGAAAGCGACGAATTGGCCGGGTCCCCACCCGGGATGGAGACGCGAATGAAGTACATGTACACTTACGACCTGATGGAAAGCGCGCGCAATACCAACGAATGGCTGGGCGCGACCGCGCGGGCGATGGCCTCTTATCCGGTCTTTGCCCTGTCGATGAATCCCCTCTTTCAGCTTACCGCCGCCTGGGGCGAAGTGACCGAGCGCACCTTCTCGCGCATGGTGGCCAAACCCGACTGGGGGATCCGCTCGATCGTCGGCAGCGACGGGCAGGATCACCTTGTTGACGTGAAAACCGTGGTCGAGCGGCCTTTCGGCGATCTGGTGCAGTTCTTCGTGCGCCGCCGCGCGCCGATGAAGCGCAAGGTGCTGCTGGTCGCCC
Source organism: uncultured Tabrizicola sp. (assembly GCA_937858255.1). Lineage (GTDB taxonomy): Bacteria > Pseudomonadota > Alphaproteobacteria > Rhodobacterales > Rhodobacteraceae > Pseudotabrizicola. The sequence goes on along the minus strand of CALLZQ010000518.1, from coordinate 1,808 downwards.
CGATGTCGGGCCATTACGCGACGCTGTTGCGCTCGACCGTGCATTCGCTCTTGGCCGATTGCGATGTCTATGTCACCGACTGGCACAATGCCCGCGACATTCCGGTCAGCGCCGGCAAATTCGATGTCGAGGATTATACGCTCTATCTGGTGGATTTCCTGCGCCACCTTGGCCCCGACACCCATGTGATCGCGGTCTGTCAGCCGGTGCCGCTGACCCTTGCCGCGACCGCTTATCTGGCGGGCGAAGACCCCAAGGCGCAGCCGCGCAGCCTGACGCTGATCGGCGGGCCGGTCGATCCCGATGCCGCCCCGACCGAAGTGACCGACTTTGGCAACCGCATCACCATGGGTCAGCTTGAACAGCTTGCCATTCAGCGGGTCGGCTTCAAGTACAAGGGCGCCGGGCGTCTGGTCTATCCGGGCCTGTTGCAACTGCACAGCTTCATGTCGATGAATGCCGAACGCCATTCCAAGGCGTTCTCCGAACAGATCCTGCGGGTGGCGCGCGGTCAGGCCTCGGATCACGACGCGCATAACCGTTTCTACGACGAATATCTGGCCGTGATGGACATGACGGCGGAATTCTACCTCTCGACCGTCGAGCGGGTGTTCAAGAACCGCGAGATTGCCCGCAACGAATTCGTGGTGGCCGGGAAAAAGGTGGATTTCGGTGCCATCACCGATGTCGCCGTCAAGATCGTCGAGGGGGCGAATGACGATATCAGCGCGCCGGGTCAGTGCCTTGCCGCGCTGGATCTGCTGACCAATCTGCCGGATTCGAAAAAGGCCAGCCATCTGGAGCCGGGCGCCGGTCACTATGGCATCTTTGCCGGCAAGTCGTGGCGCCTGAACATCCGCCCGCTGGTGCTGAGCTTCATTGACCAGAACTCCGGCGCGCCGGAACCGGCCAAGCCCAAGACCAAACCGAATATCAAACTGGCCAGCGCCTGATCGCCGCCTGATCGCCCCTGCGCCGGGGGCGGTCAGCGCAGGATCATCGGATCACCAAGGAAAGCCTCGATGGCGGATGAAACCGCCTCGGGGCTTTCCAGCATCGGCAGGTGGCCCGCCTCGGGCAGAACCTTCAGCACCGAGCGCGGCATCAGATCGCGGGCAAATTCCTGCCGGCGCAGCGGCACCACCGTGTCCAGTGCCCCGGCGATGAACAGGGTCGGCACTTCGGCGCGCCGCAGGGTCTTTTGCTGATCGGGGCGGCGTTGCAGGGCCCGGCTCTGGCGCAGATAGCCCCCCTCGCCCAAGCCATAGGCCATGTCGCGCAGCAAGAGTTGCAGCGCCGCGCGGTCAGGCGTATCGGCCAGCGCCGCCTCGGGCACATCCTCGGCAATCGCCTGTTTCAGCCGCCCGGCCCGTGCCGCGACCATCCGCGCCTCACGCGCGGCGGCGATCTGCGGCGGTTCTGACAGGGGATCGGTGGCGATCAGCACCAGACGGGCCAGCCGCTCGGGCGCGCGGCGCAGGATATCCAGCGCGATATTGCCGCCCAGCCCGTGCCCGACGACCGTACAGCGCGGCGGCGCGGCCGCCAGCGCCGCCTCGGACAGCTTTTCGACCGTATCGGCATCACCGGTAAAGACCTGCACCCCCCGCCCGGTGCCCAACGTGACCATCTGCGGCAGGAATACCCGCGCATCCTGCATCAGGCCGGGCAGGAAAAGGATCGGCTCTTTCATGGCGCCCCCGCCCCGCCGGCCAGCACTTCTTCAACCGATCCGGTGATCAGGTGCAGACAGGCGGGGGTAGAAAAGCGGTGATCGTCGCCCTTGCTCAGCACCAGCCGGATATCCG
>CALLZQ010000517.1 GCA_937858255.1 uncultured Tabrizicola sp. | reverse complement strand
GCCAGTGGGGGTGCCGCCCCCCATCCCGGCGGTGATAAAGCACATATGCGCCCCGGCCAGATGGTCGACGATTTCCTCGATGGTTTCCTCGGCAGCGGCGGCACCCACGGTCGGACGGGCGCCAGCGCCCAGGCCCTCGGTCACTTTCAGGCCCATCTGGATGCGGCAGCCGGCGCGCGACTGTTGCAGCGCCTGCGCATCGGTATTGGCCACCACGAACTCGACCCCTTCGAGGTTCTTGTCGATCATGTTGTTGACCGCGTTGCCGCCCGCGCCGCCGACGCCAAAGACGGTGATGCGGGGCTTCAGCTCTTGCTGCTGCTCGGTCATGATGAGGTTGAGTGCCATGGAGGGTCCGCCTGTCTGTTGTTGTGCCGCCAGAGGATGTCTTGCCGCTATTGCCGTGTTCTTGTCAGGAAATTGGCCTGTCCCGAGCCGGTTTTCCCTGATTTATCCCGTAGAATATCCACATGCCCACCCGGCGTCACGAAAAAAACGCCAACTTTCCACAAAATATAGGGGATCTCCCACTGTTTTCAGCGGGATTTCGCCGGCCTTGCTGGATATAGCGGTTACCAGTTGTCCCTGAACCATTTGACGACCCTCTTCAGTGAGCGGGCGGGATAGCGTTCGGCGGGAATCTCGAAATCCCACCATTCATCTTGCGGATGTGGTGCAAAGAGCGACAGGCCAACGGCGGCGGAAAAGGCCGCGCCGGGGGCGGCCTGCGGCAGTCCCTGCACGCGCAAGGGGCGACCCAGACGAACCCGCTGCCCCAGAATACGGCTGGCCAGCCCGTCAAGGCCGGGGATCTGGCTGGCGCCCCCCGTCAGCACGATCTGCTGGCTGGGCAGGTGATCGAACCCGGCCACGTCCAGCCGGGCGCGCACTTCTTCGAGGATCTCTTCGACCCGCGGGCGCATGATGCCGATCAGCTCGGTCCGGCTGATCTGGCGACGGTCCTTTTCCCAATCGCCGCTGTCACCGCCGACCTCAATCATCTCGCGGTCATCCATACCGGTGGCATGCACACCGCCATGCTTGGTCTTGATCCGCTCGGCCACCGCCATCGGCACCATCAGGCCCTTGGCAATGTCCGAGGTGACATGATCGCCGCCCATGCGCACGGCGTCGGAATAGATCATGTGTTTCTTGATGAAGATCGAGATGCCGGTGGCGCCGCCGCCCATGTCGATACAGGCCGCGCCCAGTTCCTGCTCATCTTCCACAAGGCTGGCAATCCCCGAAACATAGGCAGAAGAGGCCAGGCCCGCCAGTTCAAGATCGCAGCGCTGGATGCAATGCAGCATGTTCTGCACCACCGTGCCATCGACCGAAAGCAGGTGCATGTCAGTGGCCAGACGATTGCCGATCTGCCCGCGCGGATCGCCAAGGCCCGAACGGTGATCGAGCGCAAAATTCACCGGCTGGGCATGCAGCACCTCACGCCCCATGCCGATATCGGGCATGTCGCAGGCTGCCAGCACCCGCGCGATATCCTGCTCGGTCACGACGCTGTCTTCCAGCTCGATCTCGCCGGCAAGGCCATAGCTGCGCGGCTCGGCCCCCGAGAAACAGGCGATCACATGATCGACCCGCACATTGGCCATCTTTTGCGCGGCCTGCACGGCGGTACGCACCGCACGCTCGGTTTCCGCCATCACCGCGATTTCGCCAAAGCGCACCCCGCGCGAGCGGGTGGTGGCAGCCCCGATCACCCGGAACGAGGATTGGCCGGCCATCGGCCCCACCCCCTCTTCGGCGAATTCCGACGGGCCATCAAAACGCAGGATCAGACAGGCAATCTTGGAGGTGCCAATATCCAGAATGGCAATCACCCCGCGCTGCATCGCCGCCCGGCGCATGTTCCGCATCGCGCGCTGGGACTGGTAAAGATCGGTCATAGCTCGCTCCCGGATGTGTCGATGCCTTGTGACTGGCGGCGCTGGTTCAATGCATAGGGGGTCAGACGCAAGACCGGGCGATGCGCGGTCCGCAGGTCTACGGTCAGGATATCGCGGCCCATCAGATCATGGGCCTTGTCGAGGGCAATCAGCCGCTCGATCGCCTCGACCGGGCGATCCGGCGGCAACAGGATGCGCTGCCCACGGTCAAGGATCAGGTCCCAGCGCCGCTCGCCCACCCGCACCAGACCGCGCAGACGCGGCTGGATCGGGGCCGAGGCCGCCAGCAAGGCCAGCGCCTCGGGCGTCGCGGCATCCGCGCCCTCGCCCGCGATCAGCGGCAGGTCCGGGCGGCGCCCCCGTGCCGCCAGCGAGGCGACGCGATGCCCGGTGGCATCCAGCATCTCGATCCCCAGATCGGTGCGCCACAACAGGGCCGGTTCCCGTTCGGTGATCGTCACGCCCAGAACGCCACCCGAGCGCACCATCAGATCGGCCCGCGCGACGGCATCCAGCTCCTGAATGCGCGCCTGCGCCGCCGCCAGATCAATATCAAAGGACGACAGCGGCAGCGTCAGATCCAGCCGTGCCCGCACCGCGTCGGCCAAGGCCGGCGATGCCCCCTCGACCGAAACCATCTTGACCATGAATTCGGGACGGTTCTGGAAATCCTGCCGCCATTCGGTGACTTGCGCGACCAGCGCCGCCTGACGGTCCTTGTCGGCCACCACCACCGCGCCGATCCCGG
>CALLZQ010000516.1 GCA_937858255.1 uncultured Tabrizicola sp. | reverse complement strand
CGGGCCCCGCCCTGTTGCGGGGGCGCGCCGGGGCCGCTTGCCCCTCTGTGCCGGGCCGTTGGCCCCCCCCCCCGACACGCCCGGATTTTGCGGACCGCCCCGCCATGCTGTCTGCAAACCCCCGCTTTCCGCTGATCCGGCAACCGCGCCCATGATGCTCGCGGCCCTGACCAGCCTGTTTGCAGCGGCGTTTCTGGCCGCTACCCCCCTGCCCTTTCAGTCCGAAGTGGTGTTCCTGTCGCTGATGGCGGCCGAGGCGGCGCCGGTTCTGTGGCTGGTCATCGTGGCCTCTGTCGGCAATACCCTGGGCTCTTGCCTGACCTATGCCGTCGGGCGGGGTCTGGGCGGGGCACGGGGCGCACGCTGGTTTCCGTTGGGTCCCGCGCAACTGGCCCGGGCCGAGGTCTGGTTTGGCCGCTGGGGTCTGTGGTCTTTGTTGCTGAGCTGGGCGCCCGGCGGCGATGTGATCGTGGCGCTGGCGGGTCTGTTGCGCGTGCCTTTTGGCCGGTTTCTGGCGCTGGTCGCGCTGGCCAAGACCCTAAGGTATCTGGCCGTGGCCGGCGCTGGCGCCGGGCTGATCGACATGCTGGCGCCGCTGTTTCCGTCGCTGACAGGCGCCGGCCCCTAACGCTATGAAGAAGGGGGGGAAGAACCCGCCTGCCCGCCCGCCGGCAGGAACCGCGCCAACATCTCACGCAGCGCGGCAAAGGTGGCGGGCTTGGTCAGCACCCCGTCGATCCCGGCCTCATGGCAGCGGTTACGCTCCATTTCGGCGGCATTGGCGGTTACGGCGATGATCGGCAGGCGCGGGCGGCGGCTGTGCAACTCTTCGGCGCGCAGCGCCATGGCCAGTTCATAGCCGTCCATCTCGGGCATATGGCAATCGGTCAGCACCAGATCATAACGCTCGCTGCGCCAGCGGGCCAAGCCTTCCAGCCCATTCGCCGCCAGATCGACACGATGGCCCAGCCGCTCAAGCTGACTGGAAATGACGATCTGATTGATCTCGTTATCCTCGACCACAAGGATATGAGCCGGGGCCATCGCGGCAGCCGGCGGATCGGCGGCGGGAACCGGGGTCGCGGTCGCAGCCAGAGATGGGGTTGCCGACGGGGCCACCCCTGCCCGGCGGCGCGGGCGCGGCATGGCGGACACCGGCCGGCCCAGCGCCAGCACCGCCGCCACGGCCGCCTGCGGCAGACAGGGCGAGGCCTGCAACAGAAAGGTTCGGCGGTCCCGCAGCCCCGAGGCACGCTCACGCGATGTGCTGAGCAGGATCAGCGGTGCGGTCGGCGCCACCTGTCGCAGCAGAT
>CALLZQ010000515.1 GCA_937858255.1 uncultured Tabrizicola sp. | reverse complement strand
CGGGGCTGCCCTTCCTTTATCAAATGGTGGAACGGCAACGGCAGATTGAGGTGCCAAAGTACCTCCGCCCCCGCACCGATACGCCCAAGCTGACGGTCGGATATGGCGGGTGTTTCTCCTGCATCTATTCGGTACGCGGCGCGGGGGGCTATCAGATGTTCGGCATCACGCCGATGCCGATCTATGACCCGAACCAGAAGGTCAGCTACCTGACCGAAGAGATGTGCCTCTTCCGGCCCGGCGACATCGTGAAGTGGAAGCCGATCGGCCGCGATGACTATGACGCGGCATTGGAGGCGGTCGAGGAAAACCGGTTTCAGCCGGTAATCCGCGAGGCGCGCTTTTCGCTGACCGAGTTCAACCGTGACATTGACGGCACCAATGCCAAGCTGATGGAGGCGCTCCATGGCCGTTAAGGTGATTTCTCCGGGCCTGTCCACCACCGTGCAGGACCTTGGCCGCCCCGGCTATTACCATCTCGGGATCCCGATTTCCGGCGGGATGGACCGGGTTGCCCTGCGCGTGGCCAATATGCTGGTCGCAAATGACGAGGGGCCCGCGGTGGTGGAGGCGGTGTCCCTCGTCCCGGACCTGGAGTTTACCGCCGCCGCCACAGTGGCGGTCACGGGGGGCGATCTCCCGCCAAAGGTGAATGGTGAGGCCCGCGAAAGCTGGGCGGCGTTTGAGGTCAAGGCGGGGGATCGTCTTTCGTTCGGCTTTCTGAAATCCGGGGCGCGGGCCTATATCGCCGTCTCGGGCGGCATTGATGTGCCGGTAAAGCTGGGTTCGCGCTCCACCTATACGCTGGGGGCCTTGGGCGGGCATATGGGCCGGGCGCTGGCGGCGGGCGATGAGTTGCCGGTAGGTCCGGGCGGCGGCGGCAAGGGCGCCGTGCCCGAGGCGCTGCGGCGCCTGCCGGGCAATCCGGCCGAGTTGCGGATGCTGCCGGGCCTTTACTGGCACCGGATCACCCAAGAGGCGGGCGGACGGGTTTTTGCCGATACCTGGAAAGTCGCGCCCGAGGCGGACCGGATCGGCTATCGCTTCAAGGGCGGCACGCCGCTGGACTTCGTGCCGCGTGAACAGCCTTTTGGCGCCGGCTCGAACCCCTCGAACATCGTCGATGCCTGCTATCCCTATGGCTCGATTCAGGTGCCGGGCGGCACGGAACCCATCGTGCTGCACCGCGATGCGGTCTCGGGCGGCGGCTACATGATGGTCGGCTGTGTGATCGCGGCAGACATGGATCTGATCGGTCAGTTGCAGCCCCATGCCCCGGCACGGTTCGTCGAAGTAACCATGGATCAGGCCCTTGCAGCACGCGCCGACAGGCAGGCGGCGCTGCAACGCGTGCGCGCGCACCTTGGCCGCTAGGGGAAGGATCGCCAGATGTACTGCCCTGACCCCACTGCCACCGTCACGCCCTGCCAAGGGGTGATGGCGCGGGGCGCGGGGTCAGGCGCGGCGATGGCCTGCGCGCACCTCTTTCGGTGTCACGCCAAACCGCGCACGAAAGGCGCGCGAGAACTGGGCCTGATCGGCAAAGCCGCGCGCATAGGCGATCTCGCCGATGCTGCGGGTGCAGGCGGGCTTCGCCAGATCCTCTTGCGCGGCCTGAAGCCTGCGGTCGCGGATCCACTGGCCCAGCGTGGTGTTCGTCTCGCGCAACAACTCATGCAGATAGCGCACCGAGATGCCGCAGCCCGCCGCCACCTTTTCAGGCCCCAGCGCCGGATCGTCGAGATGGCGGTTCACAAAGGCCTCGATCCGCGCCAGATGCCCGGCCCGGACGGAAGACAGGCCCGAGGTCAGCACCCGCTCATCGCTTTGCAGCGCCAGTGCCAGCAGATCCACCAACTGCCGGCCCACCGTGGCGCGGGTCTCTTCGGTCATCGCGTCATAGCGGCCCGGCACCAGATGCAGCATATCGACAAAGAGGCCGTTGGCCCCGTTGGTCGCATCGAATTCAAGGCTGCAAAACCGGTCGGGCGCCCGCACACGGCCCCCCAGCATTTCCGCCGTGACCTTCATCACCCACAGGTCCGCCGCCTCGGCATGGCTGAATTCATAGGGTTCATGGCTGCGTTCAAGGAAAAATACGCCGGGATTGGCCCGCACCTCTTTGCCGCCCTGGGCAAAGCGCAATTCGGCCTTGGCCGGAACGGTGACAAGGAATTCCTCGGGCCCCTGTACCGACAGATGCCGCGGCAGGCGCCGGTACATCAGCGCATCCGAGGTGAGGCGCGACAGCGACACCGGGCCAAGCTGCCACGAGGTCAGTTCCCCGTCAAAGGCCTCGGGCCGGCGAAAGCTGAGGTCGAGCGGAAAGTAGGTCCGGCCGATGGTTTCGTGCCAGTGGCGGCTGCGGGCGGCCTGATCCACGCCGCGCGTCGTGATCGTGGTTTTCATCACCAGTCCCTCCGTCCGGCCAGTCTGAAACCCCGCGCGCCCCTGTGTAAAGACTTGTTTGCGCCCGGCGCGGCGCTGTGCGCTCGCCGTCAAAAAACCATGCGCCCGGCGCAAAGACCCGGCCCGCAGGCCGGCGTTAGCCTGCCTCTTGCGACGGTGCATAGAACGCCGCGCGACAGGGAGTTCAGACGATTCGACCGGGCCGCTGGCCCGGCCCGGAATGCTTTTGCGCCCCCTACGCGCGGCCTCAGACAAGAGGCGCGATGATGGCCCCATCTACCACGAACAATGTAAAGGTCGATCCGATCACCCTGTCGGTCGTGCGCGGTATCCTTGAGACGACGCAGCGCGAGATGACGCTCAGTCTTGAAAAGACCGCCCGATCCTCGGTGTTCAATCTGGCGCATGACTATTCAACAGCGCTGTTCAACGCCTCGCCCGAGATGATCCTGCAAGGGCAGGATATCCCGATCCATCTGGGCAGCCTGATCCCGGCGATGAAAGTGGTGGCCAAGTATTTCGAGGGCGATATCCACGAGGGCGATCTGATCATCCACAACGATCCGGCCTGGGGTGGCAGCCATGCGATCGACACCTGTTTCTACAAGCCGGTGTTCTGGAAGGGGCGGCTGAAATACTGGACGGTCTGCAAGGGCCATCTGACCGATGTCGGCGGCCCGGTGCCGGCCGGCTACAACCCCAATGCTAAGGAAATCTACGCCGAATGCCTGCGCATTCCGCCGGTCAAGGTCTGGGACCGGGGCCAGCCGCGCAAGGACGTGCTGAACATGATCCTGACCAACATGCGCGCGCGCCGCGATCAAGAGGGCGATTTCAACGCCCTGATCGGCGCCTGTCAGGTGGGCGAACGTGCGCTGCTGAACATGCTGGAGAAATATGGCGAAGAGCAGGTGGATGCCTGCATCGACCAACTGCTGAATATGGCCGAGCGGCAGATGCGCGCGCTGATCGCCAGCGTTCCCGATGGCACCTATGACGGCGCGGCCATTCTGGAAGATGCGGGCCACGGCTTTGGCGATTTCGAGATCAAGGCACGGGTAAGGATAAAGGCCCACCCCTGCCATATCGAGATCTCCAGCCCGCCGCAGATCCCCTATTTCATCAACAGCTATGAGGGGAATTCCTATTCCGGCGTCTATCTGGGCCTGATGATGTTCGCGCAGTTGCCGCCCCCCTATAATGAGGGGCTTTATCGCTGTGTGACGGTCGACATGGGGCCCAAGGGCACCCTGTGCAACGCGCGTGAACCGGCGCCGCATATGAACTGCACCACCACGCCGATGTAGACGCTGACCGATGCGGTGCGGCTGGCCTTTGAAAAGGCGGTGCCATCCAAGGTCTCGGCCTCATGGGGTCATGCCAACGGGCTGAACATTGCCGGCTGGGACAAGCGCCATGATGAGGAATATGTCACCATGGTGCTGGCCACGATCATCTCGGGCGCGGGCGCGACGCCCAGTCAGGATGGCTGGCACGCCTGCGGGCCGGAATGCTGCTTTGGCGCGCTGACCTCGGGCGATGTGGAACTGCTGGAATACAGCTATCCGATCATCATCCACCGCGAGTCGCTGATGACCGACAGTGGCGGGGCGGGGCGGTTCCGTGGCGGGTCCGGCACGGCATGGGAGGTCGAGCCGCTGAATGGCGACATGACCTTCATCACCTTTGGCGAGGGGCGGCGCATTCCGGCGGTGGGGGCGGCGGGTGCGGCCTCGGCGATGGTGGAGGAAAAGGTCGGGCGGCTGGAACTGGTCAAGGACGGGCAGACCAAGACCATCCGCGAAAACGTCATCGAGGTGATCAAACCGGGTGAGCGGATCACCAACATGAACCCCGGCGGCGGGGGCTATGGGAACCCGATGGAACGGGCGGTCGAAAAGGTGGTCTGGGACATCAAGAACGGCCTCGTGTCGATCAAGGGCGCGCGTGAGGATTATGGCGTGGTGATCGCCGATCCGGCCACGCTGGCCGTCGATATGCCCGCAACCCAAGCCCTGCGTGCCACCCGGCATGCGGTAGCGCACTGAGGGGGGCGAGATCATGAGAACCGATTATCGCCTTGGTATCGACGCGGGTGGCACCTTTACCGACTTCGTTCTGGCCGACAAGACCGGGCAGGTCAGGCTCTACAAGGCCCTGTCCACCCCGCAGGACCCGACGCTGGCCATTCGCAACGGCCTTGCCCTGATGACCGAGGATCTGGGCGTTTCCGCGACTGAGATCATCTCGAACTGCGATCTGTGCATCAATGGCACCACGGTGGGCCTCAATGCGCTGATCCAGCACAAGGGCGCCAAGACCGGGCTGATCTGCACGGCAGGCCATGAAGACAGCCTTGAAATCCGTCTGGGTCATAAAGAGGACGGCTATCGTTATGACCCGGAATATCCGCCCGCGACCATGCTGGTGCCGCGCTATCTGCGGCGGGGGGTGCGGGAACGGGTGCTGTCCGATGGCTCGGTCCGCCAGCCGCTGACGGATGGGGACGTGCGTGCCGCCTGCGAATTGTTCCGCGCCGAGGGGGTGGAAACCGTCGCCATCAGCTTTGTCTGGTCGGTGCTGCACCCGGATCATGAGACCCGCGCCGCCGAGATCGTGCGCGAGATGATGCCGGGGGCGATCCTGACGCTGGGATCGCAGCTTTACCCGCAGGTGCGCGAATACACTCGGACCTCGACCGCCGTGGTCAACGCCTATCTGGCCCCGATCATGAAGCGCTATGTCACGGCGGTGGATGCCTATTTTCAGTCGCTGGGCGCCAAACAGCCGGTCCGCTATTACCAGTCGAACGGCGGCCTTGCCATCGGGCAGGCGATGACCGACCGCTCGGTCTATGCCATCAATTCGGGGCCGGCCTCAGCCCCGGCGGCGGGGCAATATGTTTGTGAGCCCTTTGGCCGCAGCGATGTGATCACCGTCGATATGGGCGGTACCTCATTCGACATCACGCTGACCAAGGGCGGGGTGACGAACGTCAACAAGAACATCGACTTCCTGCGCTATCGCATCGGCGTGCCGATGATTCAGGTGGAAACGCTGGGCGCCGGCGGCGGCTCGATCGGCTGGATTGACGAGATGGGCCTGTTGCAAATGGGGCCGCAATCGGCGGGCTCTGATCCCGGGCCTGCGTGCTATGGGCAGGGCGGGACAGAGCCGACGGTATCGGATGCCAATCTGGTGCTGGGCTATCTGAACCCCGACGGTCTGGTGGGCGGGCGCCTGCCACTCGACGCTGCCCGGGCGCGCGAGGCGGTCAAGACCCGGCTGGCCGACCCCTTGGGCCTGTCGGTTGAACGGGCGGCCTATGGCATGTTCACCATCGTCAACGCCAATATGGTCAACGGCATTCGCCGCGTCACGGTCGAGCGGGGCTATGACCCGCGCGATTTCGTGTTGGTCGGGGCCGGGGGCGCCACGGCGGCCCATATCTGCGCGCTGGCCGAGCAGATGGGGATCGACACCATCGTTCTGCCGAAACTCGCCTCGGGTCTCTGCGCCTTTGGTCAGATCATCTCGGATGTCAAATACAACTACATGGCCACCGCGCCCCTGCGGCTGGACAATGACGCGGCCTATGCGCGGATCGACAGCCTGTTTGCCGAGATCGAGGCGCAGGGGATCGCGCATCTGCAAGCGGACGGCTTTGCCCGCGAGGATATCGAGATCCGCCGCAGCCTTGACATGCGTTATGTCGGGCAAGTGCATGAATGCACGGTGGATATCGACACCTTCCGCGTCGATGCCAGCTCGGTCAGCCAGATCATCGAGGCTTTCCATCGCCGGCACGAGCAGCTCTACACCTATTCCGAGCGGCATTCGGCGGTCGAGGTGGTGAACATCGAAAGCACCGTCTACGGCCGGGTGGAAAAGCCGCGCCGGATGGAACTGGCCGAGGGGGCGCCGGCCAGCACCGCGATCAAGGGCCACCGTCAGGCGGTGTTCAGCGCCGATGGCAGCGCCACGCGCACCCCCGTTTATGACGGCGGGGCGCTGGGGGCCGGGGCGCGCGTCTCAGGCCCGGCGATCATCGAAGAGGTCACGACCACCATCGTCATCGAACCCGGCTGGGAGGCCGCGCTCGATGCCAGCGGATCGTACCTGATGACCAGAATTGGAAAGGGGGCCTGATGCGGCAACTCGGGGCAGACAGGGTGACAGTGGCCTTTGACGGGCTGACGGCACTAGACGCGGTGAACCTCGCCGTGACGCCGGGCCAAATCACCGGTTTGATCGGGCCGAATGGCGCCGGCAAGACCACCCTCGTCAATGTCCTGACCGGGTTTCAGGCCCCGACGGGCGGGGCGGTGACGCTGGACGGCGCCGCCCTGACCGGGCTGAAACCGCATGACATTCGCCGCCGGGGCATTGCCCGCACCTTTCAGGGGGGGCGGCTGTTCCGTGATCTG
>CALLZQ010000514.1 GCA_937858255.1 uncultured Tabrizicola sp. | reverse complement strand
GGCCCGGGCTCGATCTGCACCACCCGTATTGTTGCCGGTGTGGGCGTGCCGCAACTGACCGCGATCATGGATGCTGCCGGGGCGGCTGGGGACATCCCGGTGATTGCCGATGGCGGCATCAAATTCTCGGGCGATTTCGCCAAGGCCATCGCCGCCGGTGCCTCTTGCGCCATGGTCGGTTCGGCCATTGCTGGCACCGATGAATCGCCCGGTGAGGTGATCCTGTGGCAGGGACGCAGCTTCAAGGCCTATCGCGGTATGGGCAGCCTTGGCGCGATGGCGCGCGGCTCTGCCGACAGATATTTCCAGAAGGATGCCGCCAGCGACAAGCTGGTCCCGGAAGGGATCGAGGGGCAGGTGCCCTACAAGGGCAGCGCCGCTACGGTGCTGCACCAGATGGTCGGGGGCCTGCGCGCCGCCATGGGCTATACCGGCAACCGTACCGTGGCCGAGATGCGCCGCAACTGCGCCTTTGTCCGCATCACCGGGGCGGGGCTGAAGGAAAGCCATGTCCATGACGTGCAGATCACCCGGGAAAGCCCTAACTACAGGATTGGATGATGAAATTTGAAGCAGGTAGCCTGATCTGGCCCGGTGGGCGGCTCGACCGGTTGAATGACGGTCCGCTGTCCTTTGGGCCCGATTTCATGCGTGATACCTATGGGGCCAAGGTGCCGGACCCCTTGGTGTTGCAGGTGCAGGCCTATCTGTTGCGGCGCGAGGGTCAGGCGCCGGTGCTGTTCGACACCGGATCGGGCCGGTTCGAGGGCGATGCCGGCGGCAATGTCGCCCGCGATCTGGCGCGTCTGGGGGTGGACCCGGCAGAGATCGGTACGGTGGCGCTGACCCATCTGCATTCCGACCATTGTGGCGGCATGGAGACGATGGATTTTGCCAAGGCACGTATCGTCCTGACCAAAGCCGAATTTGACCATTGGTCGGGCAGCGATCATATCTCTGCCCGCCTGCTGGCGCGCTATGCGGATCAGGTCGCTCTTTGCCCCGATGGCGCCGAAATCGCCCCCGGTGTGACGCTCTGGTCCTTGCCCGGCCATACGCCGGGGCATGCCGGCTTTATCATCGACGGTCAGGTGGTGGTAACGGGCGATCTGATGCACCGGGCCGATCTGCAACTGCCCGATCCCCGGGTGGCCACGCAGTTTGATGTCCTGCCCGATCTGGCCAAGGCCACGCGCTTTGCCGCGCTCGAGCGGATGGAGGCGATGGCGGTCGCTTTTTGTGGTGGCCATCTGCGGGTGCCAGGGGAAGAGATCCTGCCGGAAGGCCGCCCCTATCTGCGCCTTGCCCGTGACGGTCAGGGCTGGAGGGGAATGCCGGCGTGACCCCGCCCGCCCGCCTTGCTGCGGCCATCGCGCTGCTGGATCAGATCCTCGGCGGGGTGCCGGCGGAAAAAGCCCTGACCGCCTGGGGGCTGATGTAGTCATGGCACTGGCGCGCGAACAGGA
>CALLZQ010000513.1 GCA_937858255.1 uncultured Tabrizicola sp. | reverse complement strand
ACATCAAGGCCATCCGCGAGAACCCCGCCGCCTTTGACGCGGCCTTGGCACGCCGGGGTTTGTCGGGCCTGTCGTCGGAAATCCTCGCCCTTGACGCCGACCGGCGGGCCAAGATCCAGGCGGCCGAAGCGGCGCAGGCCGAACAGAACCGCGCCAGCAAAGAGGTCGGCGCCGCCAAGGCCAAGGGGGATGAGGCGGAATTCGAACGCCTGCGCGCCCTTGTCGCCGAGAAAAAGGCCGAAATCGCCCGGCTGCAAACCGAGGCGGGTGAAGAGGATGCCGCCCTGCGCGACATGCTGATGCGCATCCCCAACCTGCCCTTGGATGAAGTGCCCGAGGGCCGCGACGAGAATGACAATGTTCAGGTGCGCCAATGGGGCACCCCTCGCAGCTTTGACTTTGCGCCGGTCGAGCATTTCGACATTGCCGGCGTCAAGCCGGGGATGGATTTCGAGACCGCCGCCAAACTCTCGGGCAGCCGCTTTGTCGTGCTGCGCGGGGCGGTGATCCGCGTCCACCGGGCGCTGTCGCAATTCATGCTGGACACCCATGTGAACGACCATGGCCTGACCGAGACCTGGACCCCGGTTCTGGTCAAGGAAGAGGCGATGTATGGCACCAACCAATTGCCGAAATTCGCCGAGGACAGCTATCAGACCACCAATGGCTGGTGGCTGGTGCCGACATCGGAGGTGACGCTGACGAACACCGTCGCGGGCGATGTGCTGGAAGAGGCGGCCCTGCCGATCCGCATGACCGCCCATACCCAGTGCTTCCGGTCCGAGGCGGGCAGCGCGGGCAAGGACACGACAGGGATGCTGCGTCAGCACCAGTTCGAAAAGGTCGAAATGGTGACGATCTGCACGCCCGAGTCGCATCTGGATGAACAGGCCCGCATGGTCAAATGCGCCGAGGCCATTCTGGAGCGTCTGGGCCTGCCCTATCGCACCGTGGTTCTTTGCACGGGCGACATGGGGTTCGGCGCGCAGCGCACCTATGATCTGGAGGTCTGGCTGCCGGGCCAGAACCGCTATCGCGAGATCTCCAGCGTCTCAACCTGTGGGCAGTTTCAAGCCCGCCGGATGAATGCGCGCTATCGCCCCGCTGGTGGCAAGCCGGAATTCGTGGCCACGCTGAACGGCTCGGGCCTTGCCGTGGGGCGCTGCCTGATCGCGGTGCTGGAGACCGGCCAGCGGGCCGATGGCTCGGTCGATCTGCCCGCCGCGCTGCACCCCTATCTGGGCGGCAAGACCCGGATCTCGGCCAGCGGCGCGCTGGAATGAAACCTTTCGCGGCCCAAAGGCGTTGACCCGGCATGACCCTGCGCTCGCTCCTTGTCCTGATCCTCGCCCTTGCCTTTGCGGCGGCGCCCCTGTTGGCGCCGCCCTTTACCGGCTATCCGCCTGAAACCTTCCCGGTCGCCATCGACCGCCCGGCGATTCAGCCGGCGGGGGCATTCTTTTCGATCTGGGGGCTGATCTATGGCTGGCTGATCGTCCACGCCGCCTTTGGCTTCTGGCGCCGGGCGAAAAGCCTCGACTGGGATGAGGTTCGCCTGCCTTTGGCTACCGCGCTTGGCCTTGGCACGCTCTGGCTCTTCATCGCGCCCTGGGCGCCCGTAACGGCCACGGTGGTGATCGTGGTAATGCTGGTCGCCGCCCTCGCTGCCTTTTTCGCCGCGGATGAATTTTACGACCCATGGCTTTTGTCCGCGCCGCTCGGCCTCTTGGCAGGTTGGCTGTCTGCGGCCAGTGCGGTGTCGGTCGGTATCCTCGTGGCGGGCTATGGGCTGTTGTCGAATACCGAAGCGGCCTATGTGATGCTGGCGCTGACGCTGGGGGCCTCGGCACTGGTCCAGGTGCTACGGCCGGAAATGCCTGCCTATGGGGCGGCGGTAACATGGGCCTTGACCGGCATCGCCATCGCCAATCTGCAAACCCATCTTTTTGTCGCCATTGCTGCCGGGGGGGCGGCCTTCGCCATGGTTTCGCTGCTGCTCTGGCAATGGCGCCACCGCCGCCGGTCGCTGGCCGCCTGACCACCCCCCATTGACGCCGGACGCCGGTTGCGCCATGCCCTCGCCCCATGCTGCGCATCGACTCCATCACCTATGCCGTAGAGGGCCGCCCCCTGTTCGAGGCGGCCTCCGCCACCATTCCCACCGGCCATAAGGTTGGCCTTGTCGGGCGCAACGGCACCGGCAAGACCACCCTCTTCCGCCTGATCCGGGGCGAACTGGCGTTGGAAAGTGGTGACATCTCGCTCCCCTCTCGCGCCCGTATCGGCGGGGGGGGGCCAAAGGGGGCCCCCCCCGGTACCCCGCCGCCCGGCAACCGGGGGGGCGCCCGAAACGCGGGCGGCGCCCCGGGGGGCGGGGGGGAGAGCG
>CALLZQ010000512.1 GCA_937858255.1 uncultured Tabrizicola sp. | reverse complement strand
ATCTACCCTCTTTCCCTACACGACGCTCTTCCGATCTCCGACGGCCTGCGTCTGGTTCTGGTCATCACCGGCAAGGGCAAGCGCGGCGCCGATGACGGCCCGATCCCGAACCGCATCGGCGCCCTGCGCCATCAGGTGCCGCAATGGCTGCGGCTGCCGCCGGTCGGTCAGGCCGTTCTGCAAATCTCAGAGGCGCATTTGAAACACGGCGGCGCCGGCGCTTATTACGTCTATCTGCGCCGGATGCGCTAACGCGCGGTGCCGATCTCGGCCACCGGGCGCAGGATGATCTGTGTTGCGTTCTGCACTGTCAGCACAGCCCCCGGCAGCAGCCCGGTTCGTGCCGCACGGTCGGACATCAGCGCCTCATCCACCGAGGCGATCCGTTCCAAGAGCCGCAGCAAGGCCGGAGAATTGCCGACATTGAAATGCCCGCTGCCCTTACTGAACGCGGCGGTGTCGAGCATGATGATCGGCAAATCGGCCACGCGGCTGAGGTCGGTCAAGGTGCCCAGCCTGTCTGTCTGCCCCGACAGCCGCGCCGCCAGCCGCAACACGCGATCCCGCTCCGAGGTAAAGACCACAAAGGGCTGCGGTAACCTGCCAATCCCGTGGGCCTGTGCCCTGAACACATCAATGTCGATATCGGGGGAAATCAGAACCACCCCCTTGATCCGCGCCAAAGCGCCGGTATTCCCGCGGATTGCGGTTTGGCGCAGGGTTTCCATCGTCAGGGCACTGCCCATGGAATGCGCGACCACGATCACCTTGCGGGCGCCGGCGGCCCCCACCTCTTGCAACAAACGCTCCAGCCCGTCGCGGGCAAACAGCGCCGAGTCGCGGTCATGCGCATAGCCCAGCGGTTCCGCAGACGAGGGCCAGGAGTAATGCACCACCACCCCGGGTAAATCGAGGTCATGCGCCATCTGCGCGATGCGATAGGCGCCCTCGGCAAAGGTATTGTTGAAACCATGGACGAAGATCACCGCCTCGCCCCCCGCCTGCCGCAGCGCCCGGGCCAGATCGGCCCGAAACGCTGCCTCTTGTGCGAAATGTTGCCGTGAGGTGGTCAGGAAATGCCGGCGCGGGTCGGGCTTGCGCTGCGCCGAAGGCCAGGCAATCTCGCCCACCTGCCGCTCGGGCGGTACAGAAATGTCATAGCGGGCAAAGGTCAGCGTCTCGACACGTTCGGGCCCATAGTCGCCCGAAGGGGAAAGCCCGCGGGTTGTGCCGATAAAGACGGGCTCGATCTGGCCCACACTGGCGGCTTCGGGCGCGAGTGTGATCGTGCCGCGCGGCGCACAGGCCGAAATCGCCAGAATGACCAGCAACAAGGTAATCCGCCGCATCGTTTCTCGCCCCCAGTGCGTTGGAGATAGCATCATCCGGCCCCGTCACGGTCAAGCGCGCGACTGGGCCGGTTTTTGCCTATCCCATGAACAGGGATTACAAAACGTAACGCGACAGATCGGCCGAGCGCGCCAGTTGGCCGACATTGGCCTCAACGAACCCTGCATCCACTGTCACCGTCTCACCCGACCGATCCGGTGCCGAAAAGCTCAGTTCCTCAAAAACCCGTTCCAGAATGGTGTAGAGGCGCCGCGCCCCAATGTTCTCGACGCTGGAATTCACCTCTGCGGCGATGCGCGCCAGGGCGGCGATCCCGTCGGGGGTAAAGGTGACCGTCACCTCTTCGGTGGCCATCAGCGCTGCATATTGCCGGGTCAGGGCATTGTCCGTCTCGGTTAGGATGCGGACAAAATCGCCCTCTGTTAGCGGCTTTAGCTCGACCCGGATCGGCAGCCTGCCCTGCAATTCGGGCAACAGATCCGAGGGCTTGGCGACATGGAACGCTCCCGAAGCGATAAAGAGGATATGGTCCGTCTTGACCGGTCCGTATTTGGTCGAAACCGTGGTGCCCTCGATCAGCGGCAACAGATCGCGCTGCACCCCTTCGCGGCTGACATCGGCGCCACGCGCATCGGCGCGGGCGCAAATCTTGTCCACCTCATCCAGAAAAACGATGCCGTTTTCCTGCACCGCCGTCAGCGCGGTTTGCTTGACCACCTCATCATCCAAGAGCTTGTCAGCCTCTTGCCCGATCAACAGCTCATAGCTCTCGGCCACCGACACCTTTTTGCGCTGCGTGCGACCGCCAAAGGATTTGAATAGATCCTGAAGGCCCTGCATCTGCATTTCCATCCCGTTGCCCGCCGGCAACTGGAAGGGCAGGGCGCTGTCCTGTACCTCGATCTCGATCACGGTGCCGTCCAATTCGCCCCGCCGCAGCTTGCCGCGAAACATCTCGCGCGTCTGTTCGCGGGCATCCTTGCCGGCAAGCGCCTCAATCACCCGGTCCTCTGCGGCCTTGTGCGCCCGGGCCTTGACCTCTTCGCGCATCCGCTCGCGGGTTTCGATCAGCGCAGCGTCGACCAGATCACGGATGATGCTGTCCACGTCGCGCCCGACATAGCCCACTTCGGTGAATTTGGTCGCCTCGACCTTCAGAAACGGCGCCTTGGCCAGACGGGCGAGGCGGCGGCTGATCTCGGTCTTGCCCACCCCGGTCGGCCCGATCATCAGGATGTTCTTGGGGTAGACCTCATCGCGCAGATCATCGCCCAGTTGCTTGCGCCGCCAGCGGTTGCGCAGCGCCACAGCCACGGCCCGCTTTGCGTCGGACTGGCCGATGATGAAACGGTCAAGTTCGGATACGATTTCGCGGGGGGTCAGGTCGGTCATGCATTTTGTCCATAAGGGGGAAGCCGATCCTTGCCCGCAAAGGCAGGCAGGGCGTTCATGATACGGGCGCGCAGGCGGTCCCACTGGGCGCCCAGCAGCACCATGCCAAGGCCCAGCAGCACAATCACCAGCGCCGAGCCGTCAAACAGCGTGATGATCAGCGCCACCGCATAGACAGCCCCGGATACGAGGAATGAGCGGCGGTCGATCACGATGGCCACCATCGCCAGCGCCAGCAACACCACGATCAGCAGGAGTTGCCCCGCCTCGCCGCGGTCAAGCAGGCGCAGCGCTATGGTGTTCAGGATCGCTGGCGCCGCCATCACATGCAGCCAGAAACCCGTCGTCGCGCGGGTCGAGACGCGATGCGGATCGGACATGTCAAACCGCATCGCCAAGGCAAAGCAGATCAGCCCGAAAGCAAACGACAACAGGCCCAGCGGCCCCTCCTTCGACAGATGCAACAGACCCAGCGCGTCATCGGGTAGGACCCCGCGCCCGACCAACAGAGACCAGATCGCCGCAAAGATCGCCCCCGCAATCAGCGCCGCATCAAAGGGCACGCGGAAAACGCGATAATGCCCCACCATCACAACGGCAATCATCGCCCAGTGCAGCGCCTGCGCCGCAAACCCCTCTAGCCCGATCATATCGGCCAAGGCCCGACCAAAATGCCCGGCGGTCATCGCAAACATGATGGCCAGAGCGATCGAGGGTGCGATCATCCGCCGGCTCAGGGTGAAGTATCGCTGGATCAGATACAGCCCGCCCATGGTCGCGAGGGTGATCAGAAGCGTATCCGCGCCATAGGGCGGCAGATATTCAGCCCCCAGCAGCGCCGCGACCCCCATCCAGCCAGCGAATAGGATCGACAGGCCAACGACGATGAAAATCTCATTAAAGCCTTTGAACAGCACAAACGGCTCTTCCCCCGGCTCGACAGACACACGCGCCTGCCGGCGGGTATCGGCGATGGCGGTCAGACCGGCGGCCTGCGCCTCGGTAATCAGACCGCGCTGAACGGCGGCGCGCAAATCCTTGTCTTCAATCATTCTTTTATCCACCCTGATATGTCGTGGAACCAGAAACAGGCCGCCTAGCCACGGATCTTTTCAACTGTCAGATTGCCATTGGTGTAGACACAAATCTCGGCGGCAATTGCCATCGCCTTGCGGGCCAGCGTCTCGGCATCCAGATCGGTTTCCATCAACCCCCGCGCCGCCGCCAGCGCGAAATTCCCGCCCGAACCAATCGCCGCAATATCGTGTTCGGGTTCCAGCACATCCCCCGCGCCGGTCAGCACGAAAAGATCGCGCCCGTCGGTGACGATCAACATCGCCTCAAGGTTGCGCAGATACTTGTCCATCCGCCAGTCCTTGGCCAGATCGACACAGGCGCGGGCGAGTTGCCCCGGTGCGGCCTCCAATTTCTTTTCCAGCCGTTCCAGCAGGGTAAAGGCATCGGCGGTTGAACCGGCAAAGCCGCAGACCACCTCATGCCCGCCGGGGTTCAGTCGCCGCACCTTGCGGGCGCTGCCCTTGATCACGGTCTGGCCAAGGCTCACCTGCCCGTCGCCGGCAACCACAACCTCGCCGCCGCGCCGCACCCCGATGATGGTCGTGCCGTGCCACCCGGGAAACCGATCCTCTGCCATCTGGCCCTCCGCTTCTGTCCGCCTCTATATGACCCCGGCATGGGCCGGGAACAAGGCAGGCTTGCCCGACCTGCGCCCCCCTGCTACCGCTGGACCATGGCCAAGGACCTGCATCTGCGCTTTTTCCTCGACCCCAGCCTGCGCGCCAGCGCCGAGGCAGGCCGTCACAATTTCATAGGCAAACTCTCCAATGTCCTGCGCCAGAGCGGATTTGAGATCGACTATTGCGGCGATGACGAAGCGGCGCTCGACCTCGCACGGCAAGATGATGGTGCCTTTGCGATGTTTCATATGCGCGCACCCATCGGCCCCCGGGCGCTGGTGTTTCGCCGGGTCTATCATTATCCGTTCTGGGCGATTGAGCCACAGGCCGAGCGCTGGCACTGGCACGTCGCCCGCACCCCCTTTCGCCCCGAAGAGATCGACCCCGAAGAGGCGGCGCGTTTTGTCCGCTTTTGGCGCAAGAAACTGTTCGCCCGCCCCCTGCCTGCCCCAGAGGGCGAGGGGTTTTTGTACATCCCGCTGCAAGGCCGACTGACCGAGCATCGTAGCTTTCAGTCTTGCGCGCCGGTTGAGATGATCGCACGGGTGCTGGCCCTCGACCCGCGCCCCGTGATTGCAACGCTGCACCCGCGGGAAATCTACACGCCCGAGGATCACGCCGCGCTGGACGCGCTGGTGGCGCGGCCTCGGGGGCTGCCGGGGACCACAGGGGGGATGGCCCCCCTCTTACCCGCCTGCGATGCCGTGATCACCGAAAACTCCTCAGTTGCGTTCAACGGGTTTCTCTTGGGCAAGCCGGCGATGATCTTTGCCGATATCGACTTTCACCACATCGCTCTGGATGCGCGAGAGGATGCGGCGGCGGCCTTTGCCGCGCTGGGCAATCATCGCCCGGATTATGAGCGTTACCTCTATTGGTTCTGGCAAGTGATGGCGATCAATGCCGGGCGGGCCGAGGCCGAGGGCGGCATCCGCGCGGCGCTGACCCGGGCCGGCTGGCCCGTGACATGAGCAAGGCTGAGGCCCTTGCCGCGCTGAGCCTTGCCCTGCAAGGCACGGATCTGAGCGTTTCTCTTTGCCTGCGGAACAAGGCTGAGGCCTCGGTGTTTTTGGGCGGCCTTTCAGGTCAGCCGGTCATCGTCAAGCAATTCCATAGTGATCCGCAGGCACGTCTGGCCCGGATGCAGGCAGAGCTTGATCTTGTCGCGGCGCAGATGGCGGGCGGACCGCATGGGATAAACCGGCTTCTCTCCACACGTCCTGCGCTGGGCCTTGCCGTGTTGGAACATGCCGGCGTGCCGCTGCGGTCAGTGGAGATTGCGGAGGCACCCATGGGCGGGGCGTGGATGAGGAAGCCGGGGGGGTGGCTGGGGGCGAATTTCGCCCCCCGCCGGGGGTTTGAGTCTTTTCCCCTCCGCCACTGGCTGGAACGACTAGAAGCTGCGGCCCCGCTTGCCGATCCGCCACCGGTGCGGGTACGGGCGCGGCGTCACTTGAGGCAATGGGGGCGGGGGTTGGCCGGTGCCCCATTTACCCGCGCCGCGACCCATGGCGATTTCGTCTCGATCAATGCGATGTGGCGTGCGGGTCAGATTGTCGGCGTTGACGTTCAGGGTGAAAGCTGGCTGCCGCTGGCCCGCGACATGGCCCGGTTTCTGGTTTGGCAGGAAATGACAGATCCGGCGCCGGGTCCCCGGCTCTGGGGGATCGCCGAGGCGGATCTGACCGCCTTTACGGCCGCCCCTTTGCTGGAGGCCACCGAGGCCGCGGCGTTACTGCCGTTCTTTATCGGCCTGCAACTTTTGCAGCGTCTCTCTGACATGCAGGGAGATCCCCTTGCCCTGCGCCGCGGACTCGCGGCCCTGAACCACTGGTGCAGTGCCGCGCGGCAGGCATGAAAAAAAACCGGGCGCGAGGCCCGGTTCTTTCGACTGTTACGGACAGCCTCAGATCGAGGACTGGATCCAGTTGGCCAATGCGGCTTTGGGCGCGGCGCCCATCTTGTTCGAGACCATTGACCTTCACGATCTTGACCTTGCCGGCATATTCGCTGGCCAGCTCTTCCAGCGCCGGCCCGATCTGCCGGCAGGGGCCGCACCACTCGGCCCAGAAATCCACCAGAACCGGAATGTCCGACTTGCGGACTTCGGTGTCAAAGGTGGCATCGGTGACGGCGACGGTCGCAGCGCCCATGGTCATATCTCCTAAGGGGAATGTGTCGGTCTGGAAAGCTATGCCTCTGACCCCCGGACGTCAAGCTATGGTGGCACGCCCCAGTGCCGCAGTCACGATATCGGGATCAAGCGGCATCAATCTTGGCGCCGCCGTCCACAGGATCGCCGTCTCAATGCGCCGGCCCGGATAGATCGCGCTCAGCAAATGGGCATAGGCCCCCATCTGACGCAGAATTCCCTCGGGGACAGCGGCGGGGCTGTCGGGAACCACCCTATTCGACTTGAAATCCACAGCCAGAACCCGGTCAGGACCAACAATCAGGCGGTCAATCGCCCCGACCACCCGGCGACCGCCCAGCATGCCGGTCACAGCCACCTCGGCCAGGCTGTCCGCGCCGAACAGCCGCGCCAGCGATGGGGCGCCCAGGACCCCCGCCGCCTCGGCCAGCAGCGCAGCCACATCCAGCGTATCGTCCAGAAGTGAGCGAGCCACGGCAGCCCAATCGGCAGGATCATGCGCCGGCAAATGTTCCAGCAGGCGATGCAGCGCAGTTCCCCGCGCCGTGGCCAGTTCGTTCAGATCGCCGTCACCCGGCAGCGCCTTGGCGCCACCCAGATCCGAGGGCTTCAGATCGGGCAGATCCCGCAGCGGATCTGCCGCCGGCAGGTCAATCCAGTCGGGCAGCGCCACCGGTGCCATGCGCGGCAAAGGCGCACCCCCGGCAAGCGGCCAGACACCGGTTTCATGACGCAACCGCCCGCCGGTCATCGCGGTCGGGTTCAGCAGATGCAAACCCGCCTCTACCTGCAAATACCAGCAAAGCTCTTCTCGCGCTTTGGGCTGATTGTTCGCCTCGGTCCGGGCCTCGCCGGCGCCGGCAACGATCAGCCAGCAGCGCGCGCGCGTCAGGGCGACATAAAGCAGCCGCAGGCTCTCTTCGCGGGCCTTGTCCTTTTGCCGGGCAGACAGGCTGCGCAACTCATCGGTCATCTGCGGGGCGGGTGGTTTCCACAGGGCTGTACCATCCTCGCCCCGGTAGATCTGCGCCCGGTCGCGGGGGCTGCGATCCGCCGTATCGGGCAGGATCACCACATTGGCCTCTAGCCCCTTGGCGCCATGCACCGTCATCACGCGAATACTGTCGCCTTCGGCGCCCAGTTGTCGTTTGACCTCGACCTCATCAGCCTCAAGCCAGACCAGAAACCCCGTCAGCCCCGGCACATCGGTCTGCTCATAGGCCAACGACTGGGTCAGCAATTCGTCAATCCCGTCCTCGGCCTCGGGGCCCAAGCGAGTCAGCAGCCGTTCCCTTCCGCGATGTCGGGTCAGCATGCGCTCGAGAATTTCATAAGGCCGCAGGAAATCGACCTGATCGCGCAGGTCGTTCAGCACGGCCAGCGTCTCGGCATGCTGCCCGGATTGCCGCAGCGCCTCCCACAGAAAACCCTTGCGGCCATGGGCCAGGCGAAACAGCCGATCTTCCGACCAGCCAAACAGCGGAGAGCGCAGCGCGGCGGCCAGCGACAGATCGTCCTCGGGCGTGGCCAGAAAGGCCAAAAGTGCCTTGAGATCCTTGACCGCCAGTTCCTCGCCCAGTTTCAGCCGGTCTGCGCCGGCAATCGCCAGGCCCTGCTGTTTGCAGGCCCGAATGATCTGCGCGAAAAGTTCGGCCCGCCGCTGAACCAGAATCAGAAAGTCGCCCGGCCTTACCGGACGTGTCACCTTGGCCTCATCGACGATCTGCACCCCGCCCTCAATCATCGCACGGATTTCGGCGGCGATCTCTTGGGCAAGCTGCACCGTGTGATGATCCTCGGATGGCAGATCGACCGGATCCCAGCCGTTTTCATCTGCGGTGCGCGCGGCCTTGGGGATCATCGGCCAGAGATCCACCCGCCCGGGCAATGAGTCGAAAAACGCCAGATGGCGTGGCGGGTTGCCCAAGGCGGCGGGAAAATGCGCGCCAAAGGTGGCATCCACCACTTCCAGTACTGCCCGGGCCGAGCGAAAGGAATAATCCAGTGAGCGGTCCTGCATCGGCTGCCCGACTTCGGCAAAGCGCGCGCGGAAATCGTGATGGCGCTGATCGAAGGCTGACAGATCGGCACCCTGAAACGAGTAGATGGATTGCTTCTTGTCTCCGACGACAAACAGCGTCCGGGTCTCGGCCCGTGCCCCGGCCCCGGCGGTGAATTCGGCGGTCAGACGTTCGATCACCTCCCATTGCGGTGGCGAGGTATCCTGCGCCTCATCCACGAGGATATGGTCGATCCCCCCATCCAGCCGGAACAACACCCAGGCCGCCAGTGCCGGATCATTCAGCAGCCGGCCCGCCCGGCGGATCAGGTCGTCGAAATCCAAAAGCCCCCGTTCCGCCTTGCGTCTTTCGTATTCCGACAGAAAGCGGCGGGCAAAGCGGTTCAGGGTCAGCAGGTTTTCCGCGGCCACCAGCCCCAGTCTGCGCGGTCGTGCGGCCTCGACCCGAGTCATCAGCAGGTGAAGCCGTTCCAGATCGGCGCCCAGCGCCCTGCGCAGATCGGCATTGCCGTATTTGTCGATCTTGGCGGCATAGGGCCCGGCCTTGGCATCGGGACCAAACAGCAAGATCCCCTCCAACGCCTCGGCCATGGCAAGGGTCGGGTTGGCCGGATCTATCCCCAGAAGCAGCGGGGCATGTGACCTTGCGCCAGAGGGGACCGATTTCAAGACCTCTGCCATCCGCGTGAAAAAGCCAGCCTCCAGCCCCAGAAACAGATCGCCCAGCAGGGCCTGTGCGGTGTCACCCGGGCGCAGGCCACACCGGGCGGCGGCCTCTTGCGGGCCAAGCTCTTGGGTGAATGAGGGCGCATTGGCGCAAATCTCGGCTGTCAGCGCCTCGATCCCCTCTGACGGATGCAGATCGGCGATCGCCGCCATCTCAGCAGGAGCCAGCCGGTCAGCCAAATCCTGCAAGATATCGTCGCGCAAAGCCCGGGCCGTGCGGTCGTCCATTTCCGTAAAACCCGGAGAGACCCCTGCCTCCAGCGGATAGCGGCGCAGCAAAGTCGCACAGAAGGAATGGATGGTCTGGATACGCAGCCCGCCCGGCGTCTCAATCGCCCGGGCAAAGAGCTGCCGCGCCAGCGCCATCCTCGGCGCGTCAAGGGTCTCTGCCGCTTCGCCCAGTTCGACAAGATCGTGGCGCAAAAGGACATCCGGCTTCATCGCCCATTCGCCCAGCCGGCGGAACAGGCGGTTCTGCATCTCGGTCGCGGCGGCTTTGGTATAGGTGAGACAAAGAATATTCTGCGGCTGCACCCCGCCCAGCAGCAGACGCGCCACCCGGTCGGTCAGCACACGGGTCTTGCCCGAACCGGCATTGGCCGAAAGCCAGGTCGAGATCCGGGGCCGTGCCGCCTCGATCTGGGCGCGGGTGGCGTCGTCACTCATGCTGGCCATCCTCATGATCGCCCACCGGTTCCGGGGCGGAAAGATCGGTCATCTCCCATTCACCGAACCGCGCCAGATGGTCAAAATCGCGTTGCTGCCCCTCGGTCTGGACGGCACGGCGGGCGATATAGCCCTGACGGTGGTTCTGATAGGACCGGATCAGTTGTGACAACCCGGCCCGGGTTTCGGCGAGTGCCGCCTCGGTAATCTCATCCACCACCTGCTTGCCATCGCCACCCAGCCCGACATAGGTGATCTTCGAGACGGTCTCCGGCCCCAGATCGCGGAACCCGCCCTCGCTGGCCATCAGGGCCGCCAAATGCAACTGCTTGGCATAGCTGGCGAATTGCTTTTTGGTCGGCGGGGTGCCGGTCTTGTAGTCGATCAGATGCAGCGTACCATCCGGCAAACGGTCGATCCGGTCCGGCGTGCCGAACAAGCGAAAGCCAAGGCTGTCGAGCAGCAATTCGCCCCGAGTCTCAAGCCGCAATGTCACCCCGCCATCGGCCTGATCCACTGTCAGAAAATGCGCTGCTGCCCGCCGCATCCCTGCGGCCCAAACCAGGCGCGCCGC
>CALLZQ010000511.1 GCA_937858255.1 uncultured Tabrizicola sp. | reverse complement strand
CGCCCCGCATGGCGGGGGGAGGCCCCTCTTGCATCCGCGCCCGCCAGATCGAGACCACCGGCCAGTCGGACTGCACCACCCGCAGGGCAGGCGCCAGACGCAGCGCGCGGCCCATCAGCGCCTCAAGCCCCAGCGCGGCCAGTGTCTCGGGCGGCACCGCCGGCGCATCCGCGGCGTGATAGCTGTGGCGCAGGGCCATCTCCAGCCGTGCGACATCGGGCAGATAGCCCAGACGCGCCACAGGCGGAAAACCGGCAAGGAAATCGGCAAAATCATCGCCATAGAGCATCAGCATCGGCGAGCGCGGCGGGGGGGCGC
This sequence comes from uncultured Tabrizicola sp., assembly GCA_937858255.1. Lineage (GTDB taxonomy): Bacteria > Pseudomonadota > Alphaproteobacteria > Rhodobacterales > Rhodobacteraceae > Pseudotabrizicola. The sequence goes on along the minus strand of CALLZQ010000511.1, from coordinate 3,047 downwards.
GCAGAAACTCGCCCGCCATCGCGGCAAAGAACGCAACGCCCACCAGTTTGCGCATGGCCGGAAAACCCTCTTCCAGTGCCTTGGTCAGGCTGACCACGACATTGTTGCGATAGACGGCGAAACGCATGGGGGCGGCCCGGCCTTCGGGGTCGATCAGACCCTGCGGCAAGGGCAAGTCGGGCGCCAGAAGCGCGGCGGCAAAGGCGGCCTCGCTCATGCCACCGGCTCCAGCACGGCGGCGGCACGGCCGGCCTCGGCCTCCAGCACCGGCCAGTCCGGCACATCATTATCCCATTCGATCAGCGTGGGCTTGGCGCCACCCCGGGCAATGGTGCGGGCATAAAGCGCCCAGACCGGATCGGCCACCTCTTGCCCATGGGCGTCGATCAACAGCGGCATGCCATGATCGCCCAAATCCTCGGCATGACCGCCCAAATGGATCTCATCCACCAGATGCAGCGGGAAACGCTCGATATAGGCCACCGGGTCGGCGCCGCGATTGGTGCAGGCGACATGAACATTGTTCACATCCAGCAACAGGCCACAGCCGCTGCGCCGCGCGATCTCGGTCAGAAAGTCGATCTCGTCCATCTCGGTCTCGGCAAAGGCCAGATAGGTCGAGGGGTTTTCCAGCAACATCTGCCGGCCCAGTGCGGTCTGCACCTGATCAATATGCGACACCACCCGCGCCAGTGTCGCCGCCGTATAGGGCAGCGGCAACAGATCGTTCAGAAAGGCGCCTTCATGGGTGGACCAGGCCAGATGTTCGGAAAAGCTGGCCGGTTGCAGCCAGCCGCAAAGATGGGCCAGCCGTGCCAGATGTTCGGGATCAAGCGCCCCCTCGCCGCCAATCGACAGCCCCACGCCATGCACCGAGATCGGAAAACGCTCTGCCAGATGACGCAGTTGCGCCAAGGGCCGCCCGCCTTGCCCCATGTAATTCTCGGCGTGAATTTCCAGCCAGCGCACCGCGCCCGCATCGGCGATGATGGCGGGAAAATGCTGCGGTTTGTATCCCACACCCGGTGCCTTTGGCAGCCCGCCGCCTGTCACATCCAGCATCTCTCGCCCTCTTTCATCTGTTCATGAACATTCCACAGGGGGGCCGGGGGACGCAAAGCCCCCCGGTCCGTCGCGCCCTGGTGCCAAGGATACGGCCCGGGCCTGCCAGCGCCCGGAGGGGCGCCGGCCTTCTTCTCGCTTCGGCTTATGCCGGCAGGTCGCGGGTCAGCGCTTCCAGGCTGCCCATACGGCCTTCCGGCAGTTCCATGGGGGCGGGTGCCCGCCGGCACGAGCTTCCAGGCATTGCCCTGATAGTCGACCTTCGAGGTGCCGGCGCAGGTGGTGCCGGGGCCGGCGGCGCATTCGTTCTGACCGGCCAGCGCCACGCCATAGCACTTCTCCATCGCGCCTTCAGCGGCGGCGGGGGTGGCGAAATGGGCGGCAAAGCTGGCGGCCAGGGCGCCGGCAACGGCGAGGGTCTTCACTTGGTTCGACATGTTTTCATCCCTTGTCTGGTTGCATCGCGTCGAAGCGATGAAGGGACCATGGCGGGCAAAATTCCCGTTGGACAGTCACGAGGATGCGAGGAAAAACCGCCGTGATGGCTGTAACAGATCACCGGGCGCAAACGAAAAAGGCGCCGGAGGGTCCGGCGCCTTTCAATGATTTCAATGGGTTGGGTTAGCGCAGGTCGGGTGGCAGCGCCTCGGCCGCCAGTTCTGCGGTGATCTCGTCCAGTGCCATGGTGCGGGTTTGTGTTTCACCCAGCCGGCGAACTGAAACAGTCCGCTCTTCCACCTCTTTCATCCCGATGGCGAGGATCACCGGCACCTTGCCCACCGAATGCTCGCGCACCTTGTAATTGATCTTTTCGTTGCGGGTATCGGCCTCGGCGCGAATCCCGGCGGCGGTCAGTTTCGCCACCACCTCGGCCACATAATCGTCCGCATCCGAGACGATCGAGGCCACCACCACCTGCCGCGGGGCCAGCCAGAACGGCAGCTTGCCGGCGTGGTTCTCGATCAGGATGCCGATGAACCGCTCGAATGAGCCAAGGCAGGCACGGTGCAGCATGAAGGGGCGGTGCTTGGCGCCATCTTCGCCGATATAGCTGGCGTCCAGCCGCTCGGGCAGGTTGGGGTCGAGTTGCAGCGTGCCGCATTGCCAATCGCGTCCGATGGCATCGGTCAGGACGAATTCCAGCTTGGGCGCGTAGAAGGCGCCCTCGCCGGGGAAGAGTTCATAGGCATGGCCGGCGGCGGTACAGGCATTGGCCAGCGCCGTTTCCATCTTGTCCCAGATCTCATCCGAGCCGACACGCTTTTCCGGCCGGGTCGAGAGTTTGACCCGCCATTTGTCGAACCCGAGGTCAGCATAGATGCGGGCGAGGAATTCGATGAATTTCTTCGATTCCGCCTCGACCTGCTCCAGCGTGCAGAAGATATGCGCGTCGTCCTGGGTAAAGCCGCGCACCCGCATGATCCCGTGCAGCGCGCCCGAGGGTTCGTAACGCGCGCAGGAACCGAATTCGGCCATGCGGATCGGCAGGTCACGATAGCTTTTCAGCCCGACGTTGAAGATCTGCACATGGCAGGGGCAGTTCATCGGCTTCAGCGCGTTGATGACCTTTTCCCGCGCGCCTTCCTCGTCCACCTCGACGATGAACATGTTCTCGCGGTAGTTTTCCCAGTGGCCCGAGGCTTCCCAGAGCTTGCGGTTCACCACTTGCGGAGTGTTCACCTCGACATAGCCATCGCGGCGTTGCTGGCGGCGCATGTAGTCTTGCAGCGTGGTGTAGATGGTCCAGCCGTTCGGGTGCCAGAAGATCTGGCCCGGCGCCTCTTCCTGCATGTGGAAGAGATCCATCTCACGCCCCAGCTTGCGGTGGTCGCGTTTTGCGGCCTCTTCCAGCATGGTCATGTGGGCCTTCAGATCGTCGCGGTTCTTGAAGGCGACGCCATAGATGCGCTGGAGTTGCGGGCGCGTCGCATCGCCCAGCCAATAGGCCCCGGCGACATGGGTCAGCTTGAAGGCATCGGCGGGCA
>CALLZQ010000510.1 GCA_937858255.1 uncultured Tabrizicola sp. | reverse complement strand
GGTGACCGGCCATATGCTGCAAGACAGCGGCCCCCGGCTGATGACCGCCGGTGAGGGCACGCCCCACCCCCCGCAGATGCGGCTGATCGCCCCGCTGGCCCCTGCGGCGCCAGTCCCCCCGCCCCGCCCCGCGCCAGACCCCGACCGGCTGGCCTATGTGATCTACACCTCGGGTTCGACCGGCACCCCCAAGGGGGTGCGTGTGCCACTGCGCGCCATTACCGCCCATGCCGCCGCCATTGGTCCTGCCTATGGTCTGACCGCCGATGACCGGGTGCTGCAATTCGCCAGTCTTTCTTTCGATGTGTCGATCGAGGAGATTCTGCCAACCCTGATCGCCGGCGCCGAACTGGTGCTGCGCGACAGTGCCATGGCCGGATCTGTCGCGGGCTTTCTGGACGCGGTCGAGGCGCAGGGCATCACCGTACTCAATCTGCCCACCGCCTTTTGGCACCTGTTGGTGGACGATATGGCACGGCAAAGGCGGGCGCTGCCGCCCTCGGTCCGGCTGGTGATCGCGGGAGGAGAGCAGATCAACCCCCGCGCCCTTGCCACATGGCGCCGGATGACGCCCGGCGTGCGCTGGCTGAACGGCTATGGCCCGACCGAGACCACCATCACCTGTACCCTGCATGAACCCGGCCCCGAAGCGCCGGGCGACGATATTCCCATCGGCCGCCCCACCGCCCATGCCTGCGCCTATATCCTTGCACCTGACGGTTCGCTGGCCCCGACCGGGGCGGTGGGTGAGTTGTGGATCGGCGGCCCGGCGGTCAGCGATGGCTATATCGGGCGCGAGGCCGAGACCCGTGCCGCCTTTCGCCCCGACCGCTTTGCCGGCAGCGGGCGGATCTACCGCACCGGCGACCGGGCCCGCTGGCGCCCTGACGGGACGCTGGCCTTTCTGGGCCGCCGCGACCGTCAGGTCAAATTGCGCGGCTTTCGCATCGACCTGCGCCATATCGAGCGGGTGCTGGAACGCGACCCCTCGGTCGGGCAGGCACTGGCGCTGGTGCGTGAACAGGGCACGCCGATGGCCCGCCTTGTGGCCTGGGTCACCACCGCCGAGGGGCAACCCGCCCCCGACCCCGAGGTGCTGCGCGCTGCCGCCGCACAGTCATTGCCCGGCCATATGGTGCCCGCCCTCAGCGTCGTCGCGGATTTTCCGCGCACGCCGGGGGGAAAGATCGACACCGCCGCGCTGATCCCGCCACAGCCCGGCGCACGGGCCATCAGCGGCGCCCCAGTCGCCGGCGGACCGGCGCCCGATGCCACCACCCGCCGCATCGCCGATCTGATGGCGCAGGCACCCGGCCCGCCGGCCATCGGGCCGGATGACAATTTTCACGATCTGGGCGGTCATTCACTGGTGGCCGTCCGGCTGATCGGTCAGATCGAGACCGAACTCGGCCACCGGCTTGGCGTTGGCGATCTGCACCGCGCGCCCAGCCCCCGCGCCCTGGCGGCCACCATTCAGGCCGCGCGTATCGGCCCGCGCTTTATCTTGCCCATTCAGCCCAAGGGCAGCCGGCCGCCTCTGTTTGCCGTTCATGTCCTTGGCCGCAACGAAGAAC
>CALLZQ010000509.1 GCA_937858255.1 uncultured Tabrizicola sp. | reverse complement strand
ACCCTTTACCCAATTGCCGCTGGCGGCCTGTTTCCTGCTGGGCGCCAACGACACGACCACAGATCCGTCGGCCGTCGTCAGCATTTTCCGCGCCACCCCTGCCCCGCAGCGGCTGGCCCGCATCGTCGAGGGCGAGAGCCTGTTGAACGACGCCGCCGCCATCGCACTGTTTTCGGTCTTTCTGACCGCCGTCGCCACGCGCGAGGCTGAACCCGATGTTTTCGCCGCGCTGGGGCGGCTGCCCTGGCTGATCGGGGCTGGCGCCCTTTCGGGCTGGGTCATCGGCCGCATCGGCATCATCCTGATGGGCTGGCTGAACCGCTGGCCGCTGGCGCAGGTCTCGGTCAGCTTCGCCATCGCCTTTGCCACCTTCCTTGCCACCGACAAACTGGTGGGGGCCTCGGGTGTCGTCGCCGTGGTGGTCGCCGGGATGACCGTGAATTTTCTGGCGCCGGGGCGGGTTTCGCCCCCCTCGCTGGCTCAGTTGCGCGATAGCTGGAACCTGATGGCCTATTGGGCCGGCGGTCTGATCTTTGTGCTGGCAGCGCTCTTGATCCCCCGCTCGCTGCAAAACCTGCGGCCGGGGGATTTCGGCCTGATCCTGATTGCCGTCCTTGCCGCCTTTGCAGCCCGCGCCATCATCCTTTACGGGCTTTTGCCGATCCTCTCGGCGACGAAACTTTCACCCCGGGTCGAGCCGCCCTATCGCCTTGCGATCCTCTGGGGGGGGCTGCGGGGCGCAGTCACACTGGCCCTCGCACTGGCCGTCACCGAACACCCGGCAATCTTTGTCGAGGTGAAACGGCAGGTCGGTATCGTCGCCACCGGCTTTGTGCTGTTCACCCTCTTGGTACAGGGCGCCAGCCTGCGGGCAGTGATCGGCCGGCTGGGTCTGGACAAGCTCTCGCCCCTCGACCGGGCGCTGTCGGATCAGGTGGTGGCCGTCTCGCTGCAAGAGGTGCGCGAGACGGTGGCCGAGACCACGCGCCAGCTTTCCCTGACCCCCGCCATCATCCGCGATGAGGCGGTACGCTTTGGCGAGCGGCTGAATCTGGCGGTGGATCGCGCCGATGAGGCCCGCGATATTCTGGAGCGTGACCGGGTGACGCTGGGCCTCTTGGCGCTTGCCGGGCATGAACGTGACCTGATCCTTTACGCCTTTCAGGACAGCCTGATGTCGGCCCGGCTGGCCGACCGGATGCTGGCCGATGCCGACCGCCTGATCGAGGCGACGCGCACCGATGGCCGGCAC
>CALLZQ010000508.1 GCA_937858255.1 uncultured Tabrizicola sp. | reverse complement strand
GGTCATGGCGGTCTCCTCATGTGGTGCCGATCTGGCGGGGCGGCGAGGGGGAAGTCAATGGCGGCAAGTCGCGCGTCGGCGCGGATCGGTCGCGTGGCGCGTGCATTCGGCGGTGAAATGGCCTATGTGCCGGGGCATTGATCGAGGAGAGGCCGATGGACCCCGCGACGACCTTGCAGGCACCCCTTCCCCCTTCTGGCGCGTTGGAGGGGATGATGCGCTTTGTCCAGATGGGCGGGCCGGCGATGTGGGCGATTGCGGCGCTGTCAATTGCGTCGCTGGCGCTGATCCTGTGGAAGGTGATGCGGCTTTTGTCCTTTGGTGCCTGGTCGGGCGGGCGGCATACCGCGCGGGCGCTGACGCTGTGGCGGGCGGGTAAGAGGGACGAGGCGCTGGTCTTGCTGGCGCGGCGCGGCAGTTTGCGGGCGCGGCTGGCCCATGCGGCGATGCAGGCGGCCGAGGACCCCGCACTCGACCGGGCGGCGGCTGAGGCCGAGACGGCAAGGGTGGCGCGGGCGCTGCTGGCGCAGGCGCGGGCGGGGCTGCGGGGGCTGGAGCTGGCCTCGACCATCGGGCCGCTCTTGGGCCTTCTGGGCACGGTGACGGGGATGATCGCGGCCTTTCAGGCGCTGCAAGAGGCGGGCAGCCGCGCCGATCCGGCCACGCTGGCCGGCGGGATCTGGGAGGCGCTCTTGACCACGGCGGCGGGGATGGCGGTGGCGATCCCCGCGCAGGTGGCGCTGACATGGTTTGAATCGGTGGTCGATGGCTTGCGCCACGATATGGAGGATGCGGCGACGCAGATCCTTCATACCGCGCCCGAGGCGCCGACCATTGCCCTGCGGCAGGCCGCCGAATGAGCCTCAGCTTTGGCCAGCCAAGGCCGCGCCGCCGGCCCAACCTCACGCCGATGATCGACGTGGTGTTCCTGCTGCTGGTGTTCTTCATGTTGGCCTCGCGCTTTGGCACGGATCGGGCCTTGCCCCTGGTGGCGGGGAGTGGGGGCGGGGCCTATAGCGGCCCGCCGCGGCTGGTCGAATTGGCACCGGGCGGTCTGTCGCTGAACGGCATTGCCGTGGCGCCCGAGGATCTCGCACCCGCGCTAGCCCGGCTGATGCAGGGGCCGGGCGATGCCGTGGTGCTGCGCGCCCGCGACGGGGCGGATGTGCAGGCGCTCGTCCGGGTGATGGAGCGTCTGGCCGCCGCTGGCCTGACCCGTCTGGTGCTTGTGGAATAGGCGATGGATTTCTCGGACCCGCCCCGCGCCCGACCGGCAGAAAACCTGTTGCCGATGATCAATGTGGTCTTTCTGCTGCTGATCTTTTTCCTCTTGGCGGCGCGGCTGACCCCGCCGGAACCCTTTTCCATCTCGCCGCCCGAGGCGCAGGCCGAGGCCGAGGCGATGGGCGAATTCGTGCTGTTTCTGGGTCCCGATGGCGCGCTTGGCTATCGCGAGGTTCTGGGCGCTGCGGCGTTACCCGCCTTGGCCGAGGCGCGGGCCGCATATTGCGCGACATCCGATTGTGCGGCGCTGCCGGCGCGGTTGACGCTGCGCGCCGATGCGGCCCTGCCGGCGGCGCGGCTGGCGGCGCTGCTGCCACAGGTGCAGGGCCTTGGCTTTGCGGCGGTGGAACTGGTGGTCGCAAAAGGGGCGGGGGGATGAGCGGGCGGCTTCAGGCTCTTGCGGCGCTGGGGCTGGCCCTCGGTGCGCATCTGGCGCTCTTTTCGCTCGATACCGGGCCGGCGGGGGCTGTCGCTTCGGGCGCGGGGGGAGAGGCGCTGATCAGCCTTGAGCCGGCGGATGCCAGCCTGTCGGCGCTGATCGAGAGTTGGGACGCGCCGCCCGAGGTGGCCGAGGCGCCGCCCGTGGACCTCACCCCGCAGGTCGTGCCGCCCGATCTGCCGCAAGTGTCGGCCTTGTCAGAGCCTGCGCCACGCGCGGCGCCGGCGCCGGCCATCGCGCGACCCGCCGCGCCCGAGGCGCCGCCGGTGACCGCGCCGCCCCCGCCCGTCCCTGAGGCACCGCCGGTGGTCGCGGCTGTGCCAGAACCCCGCCCGCAGCCAAGGCCCGATCCGGCCCCTCAGCCCTCAAAGACCCGGCCCAAAGCCGACCCGCCGCCCAAACCCGCAAAGCCCGCCAAGGCGACGCCCCCGGCCCAGCCTGCGCAAAAGGCGGCGGGCAAGGGCAAGGGCGCCGCCGCAGGCAATGGCGGCACGGCCAAGGCCGCGACTTTGTCCAAGTCGCAACTCAACAGCCTCAAATCCGGCTGGGGCGCCGAAATCCGCGCCCGGATCGAGCGCAAGAAGGCCTATCCCCGCGCGGCCAAGGGGGCTGCGGGCAAGGTGACGGTGCGCCTGACAGTCAATCGCGCCGGTCAGTTGATCGGCGTGGCCGTGGCTCGGTCTTCGGGCAATGCGGCGCTGGATCAGGCGGCGGTCAAGGCGGTCAAGGCCGCCGGTCGCTTTCCTGCCGCGCCCAAGGGGCTGGGCGAGGGCAGCTACAGCTTTACCCTGCCGATGAGTTTTTCGCGCTGAACGCATTCGATTTTTCGCATGCGTTTGATGCGGATCAAGGCGACGCCAAAACCCATATGCAAGATCCGAGTTCGAAACGCGATTCACCTCGTATAAGCGGAGGCCCGAATGACCCGGCTGATGATGGTTTTGTTCTCGATCATTTCGACATCGCTCATGGGGGCGGCAATCGTCGTTGCCCTGACCATGGGCCTTGATACCCTGCGCCCGATCCTTGGTGCGGCGGCGATTGGCTTTGTCGCGGCCATCCCGGTAAGCTGGTTCGTGGCCCGTCAGATCGCTTGACGCGACGGAAAAGCGGCGCCGAGGCGTTAAAGCCCGGAACAACCGGAGAGGAGAGGACCATGCCCAGCCCCAAAGGCTATTCCCGCACCCAGATTGCCCTGCACTGGGGGGTGGCGGTTCTGATTGTGTTGCAGTTCGTGTTGCACGAGCCGATTGCCGAGGCTTGGGAGGTGATCCTCAGGGGGGGCGCCGCCGCTTTTGATCCTGTGACCGCGCTGCATGTCTTTGGCGGCCTTGCCATTCTGGGTTTTGTGATCTGGCGTCTGGTGCTGCGGGCGCGGCGTGGGGTGCCGCCGGTGGTCGAGACCAATGCCATGCAAAAGCTGGCGGCGCATGTGGTGCATCTGGGTCTTTACGGGCTGATGGTTCTGATGCCGTTGTCGGGGGCCGTGGCATGGTTCGGCGGGGTCGAGGCCGCGGGCGAGGCGCATGAGGTGATGAAGCCGTTGCTCTTGCTCTTGGTGGCGCTGCATGTTCTGGGCGCGCTCTGGCATCAGTTCTGGCTGAAGGACGGGCTGATGCTGCGGATGAAGCGCGCGGCGGATTGAGCCCGACAGCCCCGCCGCAGGGCGGGGCGCCCGCGTTCAGGCGTTCAGAAAGACGCGCACGGTTTCCTCGAACTCACGCGGTTTTTCTGCATGCAGCCAATGGCCCGCGCCGGGGATTTTCGCAAAACGGGCCGCTGGGAACAGTGCGCGGATCGTGTCGCGATATTCGGGGCGGACATAGGTGCTGTCGGCACCGGTCAGGAACAACACCGGCCCGGGAAACTGCCCCTCGGTTCCCGGCCAGCCGACAATCTTGGGCATCTCGGCCTCAAGCACATCAAGGTTCAGCCGCCATTCCGGCGGCTTGGTGCGAAAATCCAGCGATTGCAAGAAAAAGGCCCGCAGCGCGGGATCGTCCACGCGGGCGGCCAGGGCTGCATCCGCCTCGGCCCGGTTGGTGATCTGCGACAGATCAATACTGCGCATCGCATGGACATGGCGCGTCTGGTCGTGGTCATAGGCAACCGGCGCAATATCGGCAACGATCAGCCGCCGGATCAGCTCGGGCCGGGTCAGCGCCAGTTGCATCGCGGCCTTGCCGCCCATCGAATGCCCCAACAGGTCAACCGGCCCGCCGATTTGCCCGATCACCTCGGCCAGATCGGCGGCCATGGCGGGGTAATCATGCACCGGGTCGCGGGGGCTTTGCCCGTGGTTGCGCTGATCCACGGCATAGACCTCGCGCCCGTCCGACAGGCGGCGGGCAATGACCCCCCAGTTGCGGGCCGAGCCGTAAAGCCCATGCACGATGACAAGGGGCGGTGCCCCGTTGGTGGCCGTGGCGGGATGGTGGATCGTGGCAAGCATGCCACCGATCTAACGCTTTTACCCGCCTTGTGCCAGACGGGTTGAGCGTCTCGGGGCAGGGGTTTACCTATACGTCAAAGGCAGGTGAGCAGATGAGCGCAGTGACAATTCAGCAGATGGCCGACCGGATCGCGGCCTTGATGGAGCAGCGTCTGCGTATCCGGGGGGGCGATCTGGCGCGCAAGCTGCGCAAGGGCGGGCGGCTGTTGCCGCGTAAGGTGCGGCAGGCGGCACAGGAACTGGCCGATGCGGCAGAGCGGGCGCGTAACCCCAAACTGCTGGTGCAGATTGATATGGAGCAGGTCTCGGCCAATTACGACATCTGCCTGCACCACCTGTCATCAGTGACGGCGCGCGGCGGGCTTGGCAATTTGCTGATCGGTGTGGCGGCCACCGTGGCGTTGGGATTGTTGCTGGCCGGGCTGGTCTGGCTGTTCATCCAGCGCAGTCAGGGCGCGCTCTGACCCGCCCGCCGGGCAGGGGCGCGGTATAAAGCGCCTGCCGGCTGACCAGGGTTACGGTCGCAAAGGCCACGAACAGCAGCAAGTACCACGACCCCAGCTTGCCCAGGCTGACCGCCTGTCCGGGCAACTGCCCGCTGTAAAGCCATGTTCCGGTCGCGGTGCCGATATTCTCGGCCACCCAAAGCGCCAGCGAGGCCAGAAAGGCCGCGACGGGCAGCGGCATCCACCAGTCCCGCGCGGCCTGATGCGACGAGATGCGGAACCAGACCCGCGTGCGGGCGAAAAGGATCGCAGTGGCGGCAAAGAGGGCCAGCCGGATGTCGGGCAGGAAGTGGTGGGTGAAGAAATTCACATAGATCGCCCCGGCCAGCACCATGGTCATCCAGAACGGCGGGTAGGGGGCAAAGCGCATGTCAAAGATGCGGATCACCCGGGCAATATAGCTGCCAACAGCGGCATACATGAAGCCGGAAAACAGTGGCACCTCCATCAGCTTGAAGATCCCCGGCTCGGGGTAGGCCCAACTGCCGGCGGCGACCTTGAACCACTCCATCGCGGTGCCGGTCAGGTGAAAGAGAACGATCACCCGCGCCTCTTCCCATGTTTCCAGCCGAAACCGCAGGAAAAGGATCTGCGTCGCCACGGCAAAGAGGAACAGGGCGTCGTATCGATGCAGCGGCCAGTCCGGGTTCCAGACCAGCTTGGTCCCGATGATCGCGATCAGGAGGAGGCCGCCAAACAGGCTCGCCCAGCCCTGTTTCAGGATGAACATTCCCGCCTCGGCGACCAGATGCGGCAGGCGCGCGCGTGCCCAGTCACCAAGGCGGCGTTCAAGGCTGGGGGTGGTGCGGAGGGGGAATTTCATCGGGGTCTTTCAGCTCAGGTCCCGGCCAAGCTAGGGGCCGCAAAAGCGGCGGTCAATGTCAGGAAAACCCGAGCGTCCCCGTCGGGGACGCTTTCTGCTGGCAATAGAATCAAATGGTTAGCCGCAGGAATTCAGCCTTCGTTAAGGATTGGCCAGAGGCGTGGGTCACCCGCCCCCCTCCGTCCGGTCTGGCCTCAGGCGATGATCATCCATAGTGCCACGGCGACAGTGTTGCCGCAAAGATCAGGTTGAGGCGCCGGGCCTGCCCACCCTGCCGCAGCCGCGCGGCGAGGCGGTCGCCCGCCATGGTCCAAACCAGAAAGGCCAGCAGGTTGTTGACGGTAAAAATGCTCGCGATCCAGAAAATGGTCTGGAACTGCCCCGTGCGATCAAGGGTCAGAAACTGAGTGAACATCAGCGCGATGATCAGATAGGCCTTGGGGTTGAGGACCAGCAGGATCACCCCGGTGCCAAAGCTGGCGGGGCGGGCCTCTGGCCCGGTGCCGGCATCCGCCGCGCGCAGAAAAGTCCACGCCAGATAGAGCACATAGGCTGAACCTGCCCATTTCATGGCCATCAACAGCCCGGGCATGCCCTCACCCAGCACGGCAAAGCCAAGGCCGATGGCGAGGGTGACGGCGAAAGTTGCCAGATGATAGCCAAGGTTCGCCGGAAGGGTCGCGCGCAGGCCAAAGCGCGCGCCGTTGGCCGCAAAGAACAGGTTTCCCGGCCCCGGGCTATAGGCGAGCGGGAACAGAAACGCGATGAGAGGCAGCAGAATTTCGGGCATGGCAGGGCCCCCCTTTTCTTGGACCCTGATCCTGCCTGCGCTGCGACAGAGACGCGACCCGGTTCCTGCGCATCCCTGCGGCGCACAGAAAAACAGCCCCTCAGGGGGGCTGTTTCATCGGTCTGAATTTGGCCCTGATCAGAGGTCGGGGTAGATCGGGAAGCGCTTGCACAGCGCCTCGACCTCGGCCTTTACCTTGTCCTCGACGGCGCCGTTGCCCTCTTCGCCATTGGCGGCAAGGCCATCGACGACTTCGGTGATCCAGCGGGCGATCTGGCGGAACTCTTCCTCACCAAAGCCGCGGGTGGTGCCGGCGGGGGTGCCGAGGCGCACGCCCGAGGTGATCGTGGGCTTTTCGGTGTCGAAGGGGATACCGTTCTTGTTGCAGGTGATATGGGCGCGGCCGAGCGCCTTTTCGGTGGCGTTGCCCTTGACCCCTTTGGGGCGCAGATCGACCAGCATCAGGTGGCTGTCAGTGCCGCCGGTGACGATGTCGAGGCCGCCTTTCATCAGCTCATCCGCGAGGGCCTGCGCGTTCTTGATGACCTGTGCCTGATAGGTCTTGAACTCGGGGCGCAGCGCCTCGCCAAAGGCCACGGCCTTGGCGGCGATGACATGCATCAGCGGGCCGCCCTGAATGCCCGGGAAGATCGCCGAATTGACCTTTTTGGCGATGGTCTCGTCATTCGTGAGGATCATGCCGCCACGCGGGCCGCGCAGGGTTTTATGCGTGGTGGTCGTCGCGACATGGGCGTGCGGGAAGGGCGAGGGGTAGAGGCCCGCCGCGACGAGGCCCGCAAAGTGGGCCATGTCGACGAGGAGGATCGCCCCGACCGAATCCGCGATTTCGCGCATGCGGGCAAAGTCGATGATGCGCGGGATGGCCGAGCCGCCGGCGATGATCATCTTGGGCTTGTGCTCGGCAGCCAGTGCGGCGACCTGATCGTAATTCAGCGTCAGATCCGGCTTGCGCACACCGTATTGCACGGCCTTGAACCACTTGCCCGACTGGTTGGGCGCCGCGCCATGGGTGAGGTGACCGCCGGCATCAAGGCTCATCCCCAGAATGGTGTCGCCCGGTTGCAAGAGGGCATTGAACACGCCCTGGTTGGCCTGGCTGCCGGAATTCGGCTGCACATTGGCAAAGCTGCAACCAAACAGCTTGCAGGCGCGGTCGATCGCCAGATTTTCGGCGATGTCGACATATTGGCAGCCGCCGTAATAGCGCTTGCCCGGATAGCCTTCGGCGTATTTGTTGGTCAGGACCGAGCCCTGCGCCTCCATCACCGCGCGGGAGACGATGTTCTCGGACGCGATCAGTTCGATCTCGTGCCGCTGGCGGCCCAGTTCCTGGGTGACGGCGCCGAAGAGTTCGGGGTCGCGCGCGGCAAGGCTTTGCGAGAAGAATCCGCTGTCGCGGTGCTGGGCATCGGCGGGGGGGGGCCGGGGGGGGTCCCCCCTGGGGGCGGCGGGGCGGGGGGGGGGCGGGGGGGCGGGGGGGGCCCCCTTTGGGCACGAGG
>CALLZQ010000507.1 GCA_937858255.1 uncultured Tabrizicola sp. | reverse complement strand
GGCGATGGGGGGCATCTGCGGGTCGGATCTGCACTACTACAATCACGGCGGCTTTGGCGCGGTGCGGCTGAAACAGCCGATGATCCTTGGCCATGAAGTCTCGGCCCATGTCGAGGCGCTGGGAGAGGGGGTGACTGGTTTCACCCCCGGGCAACTGGTTGCCGTTTCGCCCTCTCGCCCCTGCGGTACTTGCGCCTATTGCCATCAGGGCCTGCCGAACCACTGCCAGAACATGCGGTTCTATGGCAGCGCCATGCCCTTTCCCCATGTGCAGGGCGCCTTTCGTGAGGTGTTGGTGGCGGGGGCGGCGCAATGCGTCGATGCCCCCGGCCTGACGCCCGGTGAGGCGGCGATGGCCGAGCCCCTGGCCGTTGCCCTGCATGCGACCCTGCGGGCGGGGTTGATGTTGGGCAAGCGGGTGCTGGTCACAGGCTGCGGCCCGATTGGCGCACTGGCGATCCTTGCCGCCCGGCGGGCAGGCGCGGCGGAAATCGTGGCGACGGACTTGTCGGATTATACCCTTGGCCTTGCGCGTCAGGTTGGGGCAGACCGGGTGATCAATGCCACTGCGGAGCCGGAGGCGATGGCCGCCTATGCAGCGGGCAAAGGGTATTTCGACGTGCTTTACGAATGCACCGGGGTGGCATCGGCACTTGCCAGCGGGATTGCTGCGATGCGCCCGCGCGGGGTGATCGTGCAGCTTGGCCTTGGTGGCGACATGACTCTGCCGATGATGGCGATCACCGCCAAGGAACTGGACCTGCGCGGCAGCTTCCGCTTTCACACCGAATTTGCGACAGGCGTTGCGCTGATGCGGCAGGGGCTGATCGACGTGCGGCCCCTGATCAGTCAGACCGTGGCGCTGGATCAGGCAGAGGCGGGCTTTCAGCTCGCCTCGGACCGCAGCCGGGCGATGAAGGTGCAGATCGCCTTTGCCCCTAGCTGACCGGCTCGGCACCAATGGCGGCAAGGGCCGCGCGGGCCACCGCGATGTCCTGATCGCCGCTGCCTGACCCGACGCCGATGCCGCCAACCAGCGCCCCGCCGACCCGGATCGGCAGGCCCCCGGGCAGGCCGGTCATCGCGCCATCGGTGGCAAGGCCGATGGCCAGACGCACCGCCTCGGGCAGATTGGCCGAAGGGTGGCCGGTCGAGGCCGCCGTCCGCGCCTTGGCCCGGGCCGAGGCCAGCGACAGCACCCGCGCCCCCCGCATCCGCAGCACCGCGAGTTCGACCGCCGTGGCATCGACGATCACGATGCATTGCGGCTGGCCCATTTGGCTGGCCTGACGGCACGCCGCCTCTATCATCGCCATCACGGCGGCATCGGTCAGGCAAGGCTGGTTTTCGGTAATCTGCATAACGGTCCTTTCGGTTTGACGCGCTTTTTGGTTATCGATAACAATGACCCAGAGAAAGGATTCCGCAATGAGCTTTTTTCAGTCCGACGATCCGGTTTTTGACAGCTATGTACTGGGAAATGCCCCGCTGAAACGCCTCGCCACCGGCTTTGACTGGGTCGAGGGGCCGGTCTGGTTCGGTGACCGGGGGTGCCTGCTGTTTTCCGATATCCCGAACAACCGGATCCTGTGCTGGAGCGAAGAGGGGCTGACCACCTTTCGCGCCCCCTCAAACTACGCCAACGGCCACACCCGCGACCGTCAGGGCCGCCTGATCAGTTGCGAACATGGTACCCGGCGGGTGACGCGCACCGAATGGGATGGACAGATCACAGTCTTGGCCGACCGCCACGATGGCAAGCCGCTCAATAGCCCCAATGACGTGATCGTGGCGCAGGATGGCGGCATCTGGTTCAGCGATCCGCATTACGGGATCATGACGGATTATGAGGGTTTTCGCGCCCCGCAGGAGCAGCCCTGCCATGTCTACCGTGTGGACCCCGCCTCGGGTCAGATCGAGGCGATGATCACCGATATGAATTGCCCCAACGGGCTGGCCTTCAGCCCGGATGAAAGCCTGCTTTATGTGGCCGATACCGGGCGGATGTTCAGCGGCGATCCCCAGCATATCCGGGTTTATGAGATGGAGGGCGGGCGCCCGGTGCGCGGGCGGCATGTCCACAGCATCGAGACCGGCTGCGCCGACGGGATGCGGGTGGACAGCGATGGCAACCTCTGGTCCTCGGCGGGCGACGGGGTGCATTGCATCGCGCCGGACGGGCGGCGATTGGGGCGCATTCCCGTGCCGGAAACCGTCTCGAATATCTGCTTCGGCGGGCGGGCGAAACAACGGCTCTTTATCCCGGCGACCCCCAGCCCCTCTTCTCGCGTCCCCCATCGCCAAGGGGTTCGAGGCCGGCGTCCTGGAAGTGCTTCGCCACGTAGTCGCAGGCGTCGAGC
>CALLZQ010000506.1 GCA_937858255.1 uncultured Tabrizicola sp. | reverse complement strand
TGACCATGCCCAGCACCAGCCAGAAACCGGCATAGGCCACAAACCACCATTCGCGGAGGAAAAAGGTGGTGATGGCGGTCTTGAACGGCTCGACCTCGGCCACGTCGTCAATATGGTCGGGGCTGAGGATCGCGGTGGCAATCATCCCGGCCAAGAGAACATATTTCACCGCCTTCAGCCGTTGATCCCAGCGGGGCGAGGCATTCCATTCGGGCAGGCGCAACAGCCGGCCCAGATGATGGGCAAACTCTTGCAGCGCGCCAAAGGGGCAGAGCCAGCCGCAAAAAAGGCCGCGCCCCCAAAGGACAAAGCCAAGGATCGTCGCCCCCCAGATCATCAGCGAAAACGGGTCATAGAGCAGATAGGCAAGGCTGCCGCCCTCGACCACCGTGCGGATGACCGCCAATGGGGTGACGATCGAAAGCTGCCCCTGACCCCACCAGCCGACGAAGCCCAACACCACCGCCAGCACCCCCAGCCGCACCGGCGTCAACAGCGCCCGCTGCGCCAGCCAGTCCTGCCCGGGGCCGAGCAGGACCAAGAGCGCGAGCAGAAACACCCCCAGCACGACCAGATCGCCCTGCCGGTTCAGCAGCGCCTCTTGCCAGGGGGCCAGCTTTTCCACGACGCCCTGGCGGAGGAAAAATCGCTCGGGCGCGGCAGAGGTCAGGGTGAAATGGGTCGAGCCGATTTCGGGCTGGAACATCCCATGTTCGCGCACCGCCTGCGCCGACAGCACCCAGTCGCGGGTCGGGTCGAACCCCAGACGCCGGTCGGTGCGCAGGATCATCGCCGTGCCTTCGGGCACATCGGGGCGCAGCGAAAACAACAGATCAGCATCGCGTAACTGCACCGGCAGCCCGTCCTGTTCCGCCGCCAGCCGGTCGGGCGCGGTATTGCGCACGAAATCGGCGCTGACCAGACCATGACGGGCGGTGTCGATCACCAGAATCGGCTCATCACTGGTCGAAACACTCAGGACCCGCCGCAGATCGGCCTGACTCTCTTCCTCCAGCACCGCCCGCGCGACCGAGGGCGGCCCCAGATCGACCACCCAGAGATCAAGGTACAATCCGTCAGGGTCGGCCTGCGCCTCGGGGTCATCATCGGCCCAGATTGTGCCGGCAAAGGCCGCGTCCAGTTCGGCATTGGTCACGCGCAGATTGCGGGCGATGCCTTGGGCGACCAGATCGGCCCAGCTCAGCGGCTCATCCACCTCGGGATTGGGATAGGCGGGGGGCGCGGCGCTGATGCCTTGCATCTTTTCCCGCGCCACCTGCAAGGCAGCGGCCAAGAGCGATTCATGGGCGATGCGGACCGAGGCCGTCGCCTTGGTCACACCGTCGAGATAGACCAGATCCGACCCGGCGCCGCCATCGCCATAGGGGGTGCCGACGACCAGCGGCTCATTGATCGAATGGCCGCGATATTGCTCAAAGAACTTGTGAAACGGCGCCTCGCCCAGACCCGAGACAAAAATGGGCTCGTTATGGCTGATCAGGCGCACGTCGATAAAGGTGCCTTGCAGGTCGAGCATCACAAGGATGTTGATCGGCGCGCCGGAAAAGCCGGGCAGGGGCGCCATCGGGGCGGTCTCGAACACATAGCCCGCCTCGGCCCCACCCGAGTTCAAGAGGCTCCACACCCCGCGGTCATTCACCGGTTCCCCCAGCGCATAGGGCGGGACGACAAAGGGTTCGATCGCCGCGCGCGGCAGGGGTTCAGCCACGGCCGGGAGGGTCGCGAAGAACAATGAGATCAGGAAAACCAGAACGCGCATGAGGTGCAGACTAGGCCCGCGTCCCCTTGGGGCGCCATCCGACCAAAGTGGCAGGCGCGGACGCTCGCGCGCGGCGGGGCGGGGCGCTAGAGGGGTGGGCATGACCACCCGGTCCGCCGCCCGAGATCCCCTGGTCCTCGCCCTGTCCCCGGCGGGGTTCGTGCTGTTCTGGCAGGGGCTTGCCTGGCTGCGGGCCGATCCGCGCATCCTGCCCGGCCCGGCGCTGGTGGCCGCGTCGATCTGGGCCGAGGCGGTCAAGGGGGCGCTTTGGCATCATGTGTCGGCTACGCTGTTGCGGGTGATCGCGGCCTTTACGCTCGCCATGCTGATCGGCGGCGTCCTCGGCGCGGTGCTGGGGCGGAGCCGCTGGCTCGACCGTTGGGCGGACCCTTGGGTACTGGTGTTTCTGAATATCCCGGCGCTGGTGGTGATCGTGCTGTGCTATCTGTGGATCGGGCTGAATGAGGTGGCGGCGATCACGGCGGGGAGCCCGGAAAAGGCGGCGCTGGGTCTGGTGACCGGGGGCGGAGGCGCGCGGGGGGGAGACCCGTAAATGGGAGAGGTAGGGCGCGTCTGTTGC
>CALLZQ010000505.1 GCA_937858255.1 uncultured Tabrizicola sp. | reverse complement strand
CCCCCCCAAAGGGGGCCCCCCCCCCTCCCGGCCGGGGCGGGCCCGCCTCAATCGCCAGCCTCATCGCCCGCACCATCAGCGTAAAGGCCATGACCGCCGCTGCCAGCGCCGCCCCGGTCCAGCGAAAGGCCAGCGTCACCCCAAACCACTGGTCAAGAAAGGCGCCAACAACGCCTCGCCGGCCAAAGGCCGCCAACAAGAGATAGCCTGTGACAACGGGCGGCAGGATCAAGGGCAGATGGACCAGCCCGTTCAGCAGTTGCTTGCCCCAAAAGCGCCCCCGCGCCAAGGCATAGGCCAGCGCCAGTGCCAAAGGCAGGCTGGCCAGCATCGCCACCGCCGCCACCCGCAGCGACAGTGCCACCGCCTGCCATTCCTCGGGGGCCAGCCAGCCGCTGACAGACGCGCTCATGGTCCGGCCACCCCGGGCGCAGGCATGAACTCAAAGCCCTCGGCGCGAAATACCGCCGCGGCCTCGGGCGACGACAGCGCCAAGAGAAAGGCCGCGTCTTCGGGATCCGCCGATCCTGCCAGCAATGCGACCGGGTAGCGGATAGGCGGATGGCTCTCTGCCGGGAATGTGCCGATCACCGTCACCTCGGTCGCCGCCCGTACATCGGTCGCATAGACGATGCCCAAAGGGGCCTCGCCACGGTCAACCAGCGCCAATGCGGCACGCACATTATCGCTTTGCGCCACCAGGGGCGCCACGGCCGCCCACTGGCCCAGATATTCCAGCGCCGCCTTGCCATATTGCCCCGCCGGCACGGAATCGACAAAAGCCATCGCCAGATGTTCGCCCCCCAGCAGGGCCGCCAGATCGAGGTTGCGGTCAATCTCGACCGCTGCCAGCCCCCGACCGTGACCGACCAGGACCAGACGGTTTCCCAACAGGTCGCGCCGGGTCTGGGGCAGAATCATCCCGTCAGCCTCGACCGCATCCATCCATTCCGGCGCCGCAGACAAAAAGATATCGGCCGGCGCCCCATCAAGGATCTGCTTGGCCAGTTTGCCGGATCCGGCATAGCTGATCTGCACGCGATTGCCCGTAGAGGCCTCCCAGTCGCGCGCCACCTGATCCAGCGCCGATTTGAGCGAGGCGGCGGCAAAGACCACCACATCAGCCGCCGCCACCGGCCCGGCCAAAGCCCCAAGGGCCAGAACTGTCCCCAGCGCAAGACGCATCGGTAAAACCTCCGAACAGACAAGCACAGCATATCGCCCCGCCGGCACAGGCTGACAAGCGTTATTTCCCGTCGGATATATCCCCCGCCCCGGGGCGCAACATCGCTTCCAGCCGCGAAAGGTCCGGCTCCGCCGCTGCCCGCGCCCGCGCCACGATGGCGCGGTACAGCGACAGCACCTCTTGGCCCTCGGCGGTCAGCGCCCCACCGCCGCCCCCGGCCCCGCCACGCGCGCCCCGCACCAGGGGCGCAACAAAAGCCGCGTTCATCCCTTCCACCAGCAGCCAGGCGCGCTTGTAGCTCATCCCCATCTTGCGACCCGCTGCCGAGATTGACCCGGTTTCCGCGATCCGGGCCAGCAATTCGGCCTTGCCGGGGCCGATCATCGCCTCATCAAACAGGATCCGCAGCTTCAACTGGGTCATCCCGGCCCCTCCGCCTGCCGCCAATCGCCCTTCCTGCCCGCACATCACCGCCAAAGGCAAGGCCCGTCTCAGGCGTCCCGCTGCGCGATCCAGTCATGATCGGGATCATTCTTGAACCGCCACTTGCGCAGCGGCCCCGCCATGACATTCAGATAATACATCTCATAGCCATAGGGCGCCCCGCAGGGGTGATGCCCCTTCGGAACCAAGACAAGATCGTGGTTCTTCACCGCCATGGTCTCATCCAGCGTGCCATCCTCGGTATAGACACGCTGGATTCCAAAGCCCTGCGGCGGGTTCAGACGGTGATAATAGGTCTCTTCCAGATAGGTCATGTTGGGGAAATCATCCTCATCATGGCGATGCGACGGATAGGAAGACCAGTTGCCGGCAGGCGTGAATACCTCGGTCACCAACAGGCTATCGGCCACATCCCGGGCCTCCATCGCAATGTTATTGACGTAACGGGTGTTTGTTCCCTTGCCACGCGGCGTCAACTCGATCCCCGCCGGGCCGATCTGCGCCGCCGGATAGCCGCCCTTGCCCGGCGCCGTGCAAATCGCCAGTGTCAGCGCCGTCGTCGCCTCGACCGCCCAGTCCGAGCCGGCCGGCAGATAGACGCAATGCGGCGGCAGTTTCTCAAACACATCCATGCGCTCGCCCAACAGACCCCAGTCGCGCCCCGCAGCCTCAAGCCGGCCCTTGCCCTCGACATAGACGACAATGGCCTCCATCTCGCCCAGATGCCCTGCGGCTGTCTCACCCGCCCCCAAGCGGTAAAGCTGAAACCCGACATAACCCCAGCCGGCGCTTTGCGGCGTACAGTCATGTACCAGGCCCGAAATGCCCTTCGGTTTCACCAACAGCTTGCTCATCGACCCGGCCTCCATTTTCTGTCCCTAAATATCCCGGGGGTCCGGGGGCTGGCCCCCGGCCCGGCCTCGTCAGTCAGATCAGGCCCGCTGCTTTCGACAGCCGTTTCAAGGTCGCCAGCCCCAGCGTCTGATACAGCAGCGGATTGCGCTGGTCCGGGTCTTGTTCGGCCTCGATCACGATCCAGCCCTCATAGCCATTCTCGGCCAGAATCCCCAGCAAAGGCGCAAAGTCGATTGCGCCTTCCTGATCCCCCGGCACGGTGAAGACCCCAGCCCGGACGCCGTCCATGAATGACAGCCCCTCACCTTCAACCTTTGCCCGCACGGCGGGGCGGACGTTCTTGGCGTGGAAGTGCTTCACCCGACCGATATGCTTGGCCAGTTCCACAGCCGGGTCGCCCCCGCCAAAATA
>CALLZQ010000504.1 GCA_937858255.1 uncultured Tabrizicola sp. | reverse complement strand
CCGCCCCACTGGGGGCAGAGCGCGCCTGTTCGCGGCTGTCGCCGCATCTGGCACTTGGCACGCTGTCGATACGCGAGGTGGTGCAGGCAACCAGCGCCCGGCAGCAAGAGCGGCCCGGCGGGCGGTGGACCGGGGCGCTGAGCAGTTTTCAGTCCCGTCTGGCCTGGCGCGATCACTTTA
Organism: uncultured Tabrizicola sp.; assembly: GCA_937858255.1. Classification (GTDB taxonomy): domain Bacteria; phylum Pseudomonadota; class Alphaproteobacteria; order Rhodobacterales; family Rhodobacteraceae; genus Pseudotabrizicola. The sequence goes on along the minus strand of CALLZQ010000504.1, from coordinate 11,054 downwards.
TCCAGAAACTTGAAGACGAACCCTCGATCGAGATCCGCGCGCTGCACCGTGCCGCCGATGATTTGCGACCGCGCGAGGCCGATGCCACGCGCCTTGCCGCCTGGGCTGGCGGAGAGACGGGGCTGCCCTTTGTCGACGCCTGCATGCGATATCTCGCGGCAACTGGCTGGCTGAATTTCCGCATGCGGGCGATGGTGATGGCGGTTGCCTCCTATCAGCTCTGGCTTGACTGGCGGGCTACCGGCGCGGTGCTGGCCCGGCGCTTTACCGATTATGAGCCGGGCATCCATTGGCCACAGATACAGATGCAATCGGGCGTGACCGGGATCAACCGGCCCCGGCTTTACAACCCGGTCAAACAGGGGCTGGATCAGGATCCCACCGGTGCCTTTACCCGCAGATGGGTGCCGGAACTGGCGCCGGTGCCCGATGCCTTTCTGCAAACCCCCTGGCGGTGGGAGGGCGCGCGGCATTTCCTAGGTCGTCGCTATCCCGAACCCGTTGTCGATCTGGTGGCGGCGGGTCGCGCGGCGCGCGACGCGCTGGCCTTGGTCCGTCAGACAGCCGATGCCGCCGAGATTGCCCGCATCCTGCACCGCCATGCCAGCCGCGCCGACGCGCGTTTCCCCAGTGACCGCAACCCGAGTGATCGCAGCCCGCGCCCGCGCTCCCCGCGCCAAAGCGCGCAGCTTTGTCTAGACCTCTGAGCCATGGCAAAACAGATCAAAAAGGCCGATCTGCCACAAAAGACCTGTTCGGTCTGCCACCGTCCCTTTGCCTGGCGCAAGAAATGGGCGAAGGTTTGGGACGAGGTAAAATATTGCTCTGACCGATGCCGGGGCGCCGCCAAGGGCCAGCGTCCCGGCTGATCTGGCACGCCCGCGATCAGACAGGCGCCACTTCGTCCGCTTCGGCGATGGCCGCCAGTTTTGCCAGCGTTGTCTGGCCCAGTTCGACCGCCCCGAAATTGACCACCGCATCGCGCATCGCACGATCCGAAAAAGTCATCTCCTGCGTCACCCGGGTGCCCCCCTCGACCACGGTCAGCGTCACCACAACCTCGGCATGAACCGCCTCGGATCTTGGGTCATACATGTTGAATTCGATCCGCTGATGCGGAACATAGACCAGATAGCGGTGGAGGTTCGGATAGACCTCACCCTTCGGGCCAATCATGTCAAAGAGCCAGTGACCACCCTCGCGCAGGTCGATTTCCTTGGTGATGCAGGAATGGCCCTCGGGGCCGAACCAGCGCGGCAACAGCGCCGGATCCGTCCAGCAGCGCCAGATGCGCTCGGGCGTGGCCTTGATCACCCGGGTCAAGAGGAGGCTGCGCCCGCTCATAGCGCCAGCGCCACGTCGTCAAGTTGTGCCGCCGCCGTGCCCCAGCCATCGTGAAAGCCCATGTCGGCATGGCTCTTGGCCTGTTCGGGCGTGCGGTGCAGGGCAATGGCGCGGTAAAGCGTGCCCTCGCCCTCAGGTTCCAGCAGGATAAAGGCGGTAAAGCCAAAGCCGCCATCGTTCGGGCGGTAACCCCCCTGCAACAGGTCGGTCCAGACGAGACGCCGCTCGGTCACAACGTCGAGGATGCAGCCATGGCCCACCATCGAACCGTGATCGGGCACATCCATGGTGCTGCGAAAGCTGCCGCCGGGCCGCAGGTCGATTTCGACATCGCGGGTCACGACGGGGCGCGGGGCGAACCACTGCTCGATCAGCTTTGGTTCGGTCCAGCAGCGCCAGACCTTGCTCGGCGACGCCTTGAGGTGGCGGATCAGTTCAAGATCCGTCTCGGGGTTCAGCTTCATCCAAATTCTCCAAGGTTTCGAGAAAAGCCTCAAGCCTGTCGGTGCGCGCCTCCCATTCGGCGCGGCGTTCGGCCAGCCATTCGTTTGCCCGTTGCAGAGCATCGGGTCGCGCCTGACAGATCCGGCTGCGACCCCGTTTTTCCGTTTCGATCAGCCCTGCCTCTTCCAGCACGGCAATATGGCGCATCACCGTCGGCAGACGCAGACCGGTTGGCGCGGCAAGGTCGCTGACCGGGACCGCCCCCTTGCCCAGACGCACCAGCATGGCCCGGCGGGTCGGGTCAGACAGGGCCTGAAAGATCAGCGAGAGGTCAGGGTCATGCTGCGCCATGGCCCTTGGTCGCATGGTACCCCGAGTCGCACAAGGTAAAAGTTAGATAATCGACTAAGTTTTGATTTTCAAAAATTGGTAATATTACTTTACCGCGTTTGTTGCCTATCGGAAACTGCCGCACTAACTATACTCGACCGACAAATATGCGAACAGGGGGGCCGGAATGGGGCGCGTCATGATCGAGGGGCTTCAGGTGGATGCCCGGATGAAAGACTTTGTGGAAACGCAAGCCCTGCCGGGGACTGGGGTCGAGGCAGGCCGCTTCTGGCAGGGGCTGGCGGCAGCGGTGCGCGATCTGATGCCCAAGAACCGCGATCTGTTGGCCCGTCGTGAGGCGTTGCAGGCACAAATCGACGACTGGCACCGGGCACGGCGCGGTCAGCCGGTCGATATGGGGGCCTATCGCGCGTTTCTCGCAGAGATCGGCTATCTGGTCCCCGAAGGCCCGGCCTTCGAGATTGAGACCACGGGAACCGACCCCGAGATCGCTTTGGTCCCCGGGCCGCAACTGGTGGTGCCGGTGATGAATGCGCGCTATGCGCTGAATGCCGCGAATGCCCGCTGGGGCAGCCTGTATGACGCGCTTTATGGCACGGATGCTCTCGGCGATCTGCCGGCCGGTAGGGGCTATGACGCGGCGCGCGGCGCGCGGGTGGTCGCCTGGGCCAAGGCACATCTCGATCAGGCCGCGCCGCTGAACGCCGCCCGCTGGGATGAGGTGACGGGCCTGTCGGTCGAGGGCGGGCGCCTGACAGTGCAGACTACGCGCGGCCTGACCGGGCTGGCGGACCCGGCGCAATTCGCCGGGCATAGCGATCAAGGTGGCGGGCTGCGCATCCTGCTCCGCCGCAACGGGCTGGGGCTGGTGATCGTGACCGGCCAGGGCACCGAGGTGGGCCGCAGCGACCCGGCGGGGATCGACGATCTGTGGCTGGAATCGGCGATGTCGGCGATCATGGACTGCGAGGACAGCGTGGCCGCCGTCGATGCCGAGGACAAGGTGCTGGCCTGGGGCAACTGGCTGGGCCTGATGCGCGGCGATCTGACCGAGGAACTGGTCAAGAACGGCACCACCCTGACCCGGCGCCTTAACCCCGATGTGCATTATACCGCGCCCGATGGCAGTGAATTTGCGGTCAAGGCCCGCGCGCTGATGCTGGTGCGCAATGTCGGCCATCTGATGACCAACCCGGCGGTACTGGACGCCGAGGGGCACGAGGTGGGCGAGGGCCTCCTCGATGCTTTTGTCACCACACTTTGCGCCATGCACGACCTGCAAAAGACCGAAGGGCCGCGCAACTCCGCCCATGGTTCGGTCTATGTGGTCAAGCCCAAGATGCACGGCCCCGAGGAAGTGGCCTTTGCCTGTGAAATCTTTGACCGGGTCGAAGAGACGCTGGGCCTGCCGCGCCACACGGTCAAACTGGGGATCATGGATGAGGAACGCCGCACCAGCGCCAACCTCGCCGAATGCATCCGCGCGGCGCGGCACCGGGTGGCCTTTATCAACACCGGATTCCTAGACCGCACCGGGGATGAGATCCACACCAGCATGGAAGCCGGCCCGATGGTCCGCAAGGGCGACATGAAGGCGGCAAGCTGGATCAAGTCCTATGAGGATCGCAACGTGGATATCGGCCTTGCCTGCGGGCTGCGCGGGCGGGCGCAGATCGGCAAGGGCATGTGGGCGGCGCCGGATCTGATGGGCGAGATGCTGCGCCAGAAATCCGGTCATCCGATGGCGGGTGCCAATTGCGCCTGGGTGCCCTCGCCCACCGCAGCGACGCTGCACGCGACGCATTATCATCAGGTGGATGTCAAGGCGCGTCAGGCCGAGATTGCCGCAGGCGGGCCGCGTGGCACGCTCGAGGCCTTGCTGACCATTCCGGTCGCCCATGGCGCCAACTGGTCGGACGAAGAGATCGCGCAAGAGATCGAGAACAACGCCCAAGGCATCCTTGGCTATGTGGTGCGCTGGGTCGATCAGGGCGTCGGCTGCTCCAAGGTGCCCGATATCCACGATGCGGGGCTGATGGAGGATCGGGCAACCTGCCGCATTTCCTCGCAGGCGCTTGCGAACTGGCTGCATCATGGCGTGGTGGCCGAGGCACAGGTGATGGCGGCCATGCAAAAGATGGCGGCGGTGGTCGACCGTCAGAACGCCGGCGATCCGGCCTATCAGCCGATGGCGCCGGGCTTTGACGGGGTTGCCTTCAAGGCGGCCTGTGATCTGGTGTTCAAAGGGCGGGTTCAGCCCTCGGGCTATACCGAGCCGGTGCTGCATGCCCGGCGTCTGGAAAAGAAGGCAGGTGCGAAATGAGTCTGACGCTGCGCAAGGCGCGCAAGATCGTGGCGGCGACGCTGGCCAAGGGGCGTGAGATGGGGCTGCGCCCGCTGTCGGTCGCGGTGCTGGATGCGGGCGGCCACCCCATCGCCTTTGAGCGTGAGGATGGCGCCAGCCCGGGGCGGTTCCGCATCGCCCATGGCAAGGCCTATGGCTGCATCATGCTGGGCCTGCCGGGCAGCGCCATTCAGGCCCGCGCCGATCAGCAGGCCTATTTCGTCGGCGCGCTGAACGGCCTTTATGACGGGGCCTTTGTGCCGGTGCAGGGCGGGGTTCTGGTCAAGGATGCCAAGGGGCTGATCGTCGGCGCCGTCGGCGTGACCGGCGACTCCTCGGAAAACGATGCGGCGGCGGCGATGGCGGGGATCGAGGCGGCGGGGCTGACCGGCGCCAGCTAGCGGTCGTGAATCCCCTTGCCAGCCATGATCCGCGGGCGTGCCTTGTCCACCCGCGCCTGCCGCCCGGCAGTCGTTTTGGCACCGCCGATGGTGATGGCCCAACCACGTTGCCGCCCCGGGGTCAGCGCCGCAAAGGCTGTGGCCAGGGCGGCATCCGCCTCCAGCGCCGCCTGCAATTCAGGGGGAAGCACCAGCGGCGCCTCCGGCAGGTCGACCTTGGCCCCCTCAGCCTCCAGCCGCATCGCCTGCGCCAGCAGGGCGGTCAGCGCCACCCGCTGCGCCGCAAGCTGCGCAACCGAGGTCAGACGGTAGACCCGGGCAATCCGCGAATTCTCGCCCGGCAGTTCCAGCAGGCCGTCCGGGTCGTCCAGTAACACGCCCTTGAAAAAGCCCAGCGAGACGCCGGCCTTCATCGCGCCGACAAAGGCGATATTGCCGCCGGCATGGGTATAGCAGGGGCCGCGCCACTTGAATTGCTCGGTCAGCCCGGCCGCCCGCAATGCCGCCAGTTCCGCGGCCCAAGGGCCGCCTTTGGCGAAATAGGCCGCAACCTTGGGATCATCCCGCATTTTGCCCCCTGCCCGACTTACCCGATATCCAGCGCGATGGCATGAACCCGTGTGTTGATGTCACCCAAGGCCGCCTGCACGGCCCGGTGACGCTGCACCCGCCCCATCGCCGCCAGTTCCGGCGCCCGCAGGCGGATGCGAAAATGACTCTCGCCCGAACCATCGTCGCCCGAATGACCGGCATGGCGATGACTTTCATTCACGATTTCAAGTTCTTGCACCTGAAATACCTGACGCAGCCGGGTCTCTATCTCGTCATTCACGGGCATTTTTACCGCTCTCCCTCTTCACCTTGCCGGGCAATTCCCTAAACTGTGGCGCCCGAGTCGGAAAGTTCCAGCCCGACGATTTGAAGAAAAGCCGCTAGAGAGGCCCCGTGATGGCGACCAAGCCCCCCTTCGACTTCGACTTGCGCGTTTCCTCGGACAAGAAGAAGAAACAGGCCGGCCGCCGTGGCATGTCAGGCGCCTATACCACCTCGACCAAACAATGCGACTATCCCGGCTGTAAGGAGCAGGGCGCGTATCGTGCGCCGAAAAGCCCCGATCTGCTGGATGAGTTCTTTTGGTTCTGCAAGGATCATGTCCGCGAATACAATCTGAAATGGAATTTCTTTCAGGGTACGACGGATGAGGAGTTCCAGCAATTTCTGGACAAGGATCGGGTTTGGGGGCGGGAAACCAAACCCTTCTCACGTCAGGGCGATGGGAATTCCTGGGCGCGTCTGGGGGTCGATGACCCGATGCAACTGCTTGGCGAAAAGGCCACGCAGAACCCCGGGCGCACCGCCGCCACGGCAACGCGCAAGCTGCCCTCGACCGAGCGGCGGGCGCTGGAGATCCTCGATTGCCGCGACAGCATGTCCAAGGCGGAAATCCGCAAATCCTACAAGGCGCTGATCAAGATCCTGCATCCCGACATGAACGGCGGAGACCGCAGCCATGAAGAGCAGTTGCAAGAGGTGGTCTGGGCCTGGGATCAGATCAAGGATAGCCGGCACTTCAAGGAATAGCGCCCCCGCGCCAAGGCAGGGGCGCCCCTGATCAGGCCGCGCGGAACACCAAGGCCGCGCCGTTCATGCAATAGCGTTTGCCGGTAGGTTGGGGGCCATCGTCAAAGACATGGCCGAAATGCCCGCCGCAGCGGCGGCAATGCACCTCGGTCCGGGTGCCGAAAAGCCCCCGATCGGGTTTCGTGGCAACCGCGTTCGGCAGGGGTTGCCAAAAGCTGGGCCAGCCTGTGCCACTGTCATATTTGTGCTGCGAGGAAAAGGCCGCCAGATCGCAGCCGGCACAGTGATAGGTGCCGTTGCGCTTTTCCTTGTCCAGCGGGCTGGTGCCCGCCCGCTCGGTCGCCTCTTGGCGCAGGACGGCAAACTGCTGATCGCTCAGCCGCTTGCGCCATTCCGCCTCGCTCAGCGTCACTTCGAACTGGCCCTCGGCCCGGGCCAGACGGGCAACCGCCGTTGCCCCGCCCAAGGCCGCCATCCCCGACAGGATAAAACTGCGCCGCTGCATTGCCAGACTCCCTTTTCTACCACGTTCCTGCCCATCCATACGTTACGGCAAGGGAAAAGGTTTCATTCGCGGCCAAAGGTTGTTTCGGGTACATGCCTTCCCCTTGCACCCCCGGGCGATATGTTCCACAACTCCGGGGTTGAGTGTGCCCCCCGGGGACGGATTGGATAGAGACGATGCTGGATCACGCGATGAAACCGACCGAAGAAATCTCTGTACGCGACGTGTTCGGCATTGATACCGATATGCGGGTAAAAGGCTTTACCGAGCGGACCGACCGCGTCCCCGAGATCGACCCGACCTATAAATTCGATCCCGATACGACCTTGGCCATTCTCGCCGGTTTTGCCTATAACCGCCGGGTGATGATCCAGGGCTATCACGGCACCGGCAAATCGACCCATATCGAGCAGGTGGCCGCGCGGCTGAACTGGCCCTGCGTGCGCGTCAACCTCGACAGCCACATCAGCCGGATCGACCTGATCGGGAAGGATGCGATCAAGCTGCGCGACGGCAAGCAGGTAACTGAATTCCACGAAGGCATCCTGCCCTGGGCCCTGCGCAACCCGGTGGCGATTGTTTTCGACGAATATGATGCCGGCCGGGCCGATGTGATGTTCGTGATCCAGCGCGTGCTGGAACATGATGGCAAGCTGACGCTGCTGGATCAGAATGAAATCATCACCCCGCATCCGTCCTTCCGCCTGTTTGCCACGGCGAACACCGTGGGTCTGGGCGATACCACGGGTCTTTATCACGGCACCCAGCAGATCAACCAGGGCCAGATGGACCGCTGGTCGCTGGTCGCCACGCTGAACTATCTGTCCCACGATGCCGAGGCCGCCATCGTTCTGGCCAAGAACGCGCATTACAATACGGAAAAAGGCCGCAAAACCATCAACCAGATGGTCACGGTCGCCGATCTGACCCGGACCGCCTTCATGAACGGCGATCTGTCCACCGTCATGTCGCCGCGCACCGTGCTGAACTGGGCGCAGAACGCCGAGATCTTCCGCAATGTGGGCTATGCCTTCCGTCTGACCTTCCTGAACAAATGCGATGAACTGGAACGCCAGACCGTTGCCGAATTCTACCAGCGCTGCTTTGCCGAGGAACTGCCGGAAAGCGCCGCCAGTATGGCGATGCGCTAAGCACCCCACCGCGTTCTGATGAAAAGCCGCCCCACGGGGCGGCTTTTTCGTATCCATGCCGCCACACCATGCGGATGCGGCAAGAAACATCCCAAACGGATTAATTGATCGGCAGGTTTTTCGGCCTCATGCTGCAAACATGGGCGCTATGAAAACTCTTGTGATGGCGTTTTTCCTCGCCCTGCCCGTTCAGGCAGGGACCTTGCCACTTGCACCCCAACCCGGCGAAGAGCAGCTCTACCAATTCGCCAGTTGCACGGGGCGGCTTTCGGCCCTGATGGAACATCAATGGCTGATCGACGGCCCGGAATCCGAACGGACGGCGCGGGAGGTGGCGGCGATGGCGACGCTGGTGCAGGCCATCCTGCCCACAGGTCAGGGGCGGCGCGTCCTGAACTGGCGGATTGAGGCCAAGGTGGCACAACGTGCGCTGCTGATGCAGGCGGATTACGGGACTGACCTCCCGCTGCGCAAAAGGGCGCAGGCACGCACCGAGGTTCTCCTCGGCGCGTGCCGTGCATTGCTTTTGGGTTAGGCCTTGGCGGCCTTGGTGGCATTCGCCCACCAGACGACATCATCCAGCAGGGCCTTGGCCGAAGGCTCGATGGACCCGGCGATATCGGCCAGATTGCCCGAACCGCCAAAACCCGGATGCACCTTGAAGAAATCGCCGCCGCCGATGTGCACAGAATTTCGGACCGGCACCATCTGCAACTCAACCCCGATCATCCGCAGATGCGCCAGGGCCGAGGTGCCCCCCATCGAGCCATAGGCCACCGCGCCAAAGGGCTTACGCGCCCATTCGACATAGGCCTGATCCAGCGCGTTCTTCAGCACGCCGGTGATCGAGCGGTTATATTCGGCGACAACAAAGATATAGCCATCGAATTCGGCCAGTTTCTTTTGCCATTGCCGCGCAACCGGGACTTGCGTCGGCGCCCCCGCGATGCTGGCCGCCTCATCCACGGAGGCCATGGGGAAGTCGCGCGGGTCCACGACCTCGGCGTCGATATCGCCGCGCGCATCGGCCTGCGCCTTGATCCAGGCGGTGGGGATGTCGGCAAAACGGGTCGGGCGGGTGGAAGAGACGATGATGGCGATCTTCGGGTTGGACATGGCGGGTTCCTCTGTCTGGCGGAAATGAAAGATGACAGGGAAGATGGCACGGTTTCACGCCGCGGCAATTCCGCGTGTTCGCATGAAACATGTGCGGCGGCGCACCGAGTGGTGTGCAGGGGCAAAACCCACGGCATCGGTCGTGCCGCCTGCGTGTCGGCCCTTGCCGCGCCTGCCGGTCAATGCCAATGTCGCGCCATGAGCAAGCCCACAGACAACCCCGCCGATCCGTTCAAAAAGGCCCTCGCCGAGGCCACCAAGACCATGGCTGACGATCCCGAGATGACCGTCAGCTATTCGGTCGATCCTCCGGGCATGAACAAGGAGGGCGTGCGCCTGCCGCAGGTCAGCCGCCGGATGACGCGGGATGAGGTTTTGCTGGCACGCGGCACCGCCGATGCCTTTGCGCTGCGCCGCAAGTTCCACAATGAGGCGACCCACAACCGCTATGCGCCCACCGGCCAACTGGCCCGCGACATCTATGAGGCGATGGAGACGGCGCGATGCGAGGCTGTCGGTGCCCGCGCCATGCCGGGCACGGCAGGCAATATCGATGCCAAGATCGGGCATGAGGCGGACCGCAAGGGCTATGGCCAGATCACCAGCACGCAGGATGCCCCCTTGCCGCTGGCGGCCGGTTATCTGGTGCGCCATCTGGCAACCGGGCGCCCCCTGCCCCCCGGCGCGGCCAATGTGATGAACCTCTGGCGCGGCTTTATCGAGGAACAGGCCGGCGGCACGTTGGAGGGGGTGGACCACGCCCTCGCCGATCAGGCGGCCTTTGCCCGGCTGACCCGCAAGGTGATCGCCGATCTCGGCTATGCCGATCAGCTTGGCGATGACCCCGATGCGCCCGACGAAGAGGAAATGAACGACGAGGCGCAAGAGGACGACAGCCAAGAGGACAGCACCGGCGAAGAGCAGTCCGAACAGGAAGAGGCCGAGGCCAGCCCCGAGCAAAGCCAGGAACAGCAGCAGGATCAAAGTCAGGCGCAGGTCTCGATGGAGGACAGCGCCGACAGCGAGGATGGCGACGAGCAGGAATTGCCCGAGGGCGAGGCGCCGCTGGAGCCGCCGCCCCCTGCCCCCTATTCCGATGCTGACCCGAATTACACCGTCTATACCACCGAGTTCGACGAAGAGATCCGCGCCGAGGATCTGGCCGAACCGGCTGAATTGGAACGCCTGCGCGCCTATCTGGACCAGCAGCTTGAGCCGCTAAAGGGCGCGGTCAGCCGGCTGGCCAACAAGTTGCAGCGCCGGCTTCAGGCGCAACAGAACCGCTCTTGGCTGTTTGATCTGGAGGAAGGCACGCTGGATGCCGGCCGTCTGGCGCGGGTGGTGGCCAACCCGACCACGCCCCTGTCCTTCAAGCAGGAAAAGGATACCGAGTTCCGCGACACCTGCGTGACGCTCTTGCTCGACAATTCCGGCTCGATGCGCGGGCGCCCGATCTCGATTGCGGCGATCTGCGCCGATGTGCTGGCGCGGACGCTGGAGCGCTGCTCGGTCAAGGTCGAGATCCTTGGCTTTACCACCCGCCAATGGAAGGGCGGGCAGAACCGTGAACGTTGGCTGGCACAGGGCCGCCCGCAACAGCCGGGCCGCCTGAACGATCTGCGGCACATCATCTACAAGGGCGCAGATGCGCCCTGGCGCCGGGCGCGACCCAATCTGGGGCTGATGATGAAAGAGGGCCTGCTGAAAGAGAATATCGACGGCGAGGCGCTGGAATGGGCGCACCGGCGGATGCTGGCCCGGCCCCGAGCCCGCAAGATTCTTCTGGTGCTTTACGCCAGGGAACCGGTCCACGATCC
>CALLZQ010000503.1 GCA_937858255.1 uncultured Tabrizicola sp. | reverse complement strand
CCAGACCCGGTCCTGCATCGCGTCCGTCTGGGCCACCTTGTAAAACGCGGCATAGCCGGAATAGAGGCGGCCCCACTCTTCGCGGTCATCGGCCTGTGGCGCTCTGATCTGCATTGTCGTCCCTCCGTTCAGCCCATCCTCAGGGCGACATCCAGCATCCGGTTGGAAAATCCCCACTCATTATCGTACCAGCCGAACACCCGAACCATCCCCCCTGCGGTGATCCGGGTTTCCGGCAGGGCCATGACGATGCTTTCCGGTCGGGCGCGCAGATCGGAACTGACCAGGGGCCGGTCGGTCCAGCCGATCACCCCACCCGCCGCCTGCAAGGCCGCATTCATTGCCGCAACGGTCGGCACCCGCTCCAGCATCACCGCCAGATCGACACAGGAAACCGAGGCCACCGGCACCCGGACCGCCGAGCCCTCGATCCGCCCGGCAATCTGCGGCAGCACCCGGTCCAACAGGCGCGAGGCGCTGGTGGTCGTCGGCACCATCGACAGCGCCGCCGCGCGTGAGCGGGCGAAATCCGCCGCCGGTGCGTCAATCGTCGGCTGGCTGCCGGTATAGCAATGGATCGTGGTCATCGAGCCGGTGACGATCCCGAATTCCGCCTCCAGCAGACGGGCCAGCGGCGCAAGGGCATTGGTGGTGCATGAGGCGTTTGAGACAACCCGCTGTTCGCGCAGCATGTCTTCATTGGCGCCCAACACCACGGTCACTTCCGCCGCCGCCGAGGGCCCCGAAATCAGGATACGCCGCGCCCCGGCCCGCAGACCGCGCCCCGCAACCTCTGCCGTATCGGCCCGGCCGGTGCATTCCAGCACAACATCCACACCCGACAGGTCAAGCGCCGAGATGTCGGGGCGTCGGTGCAAGGGCATGGCTTTACCATTTACAACCAAGGCACCGTCTGTCAGCGCAACAGGCCCGCCCCAAGGGCCGAATGTACTGTCAAATTCGAACAAATAGGCGCACATCTCGGGTGTGGCGATATCATTGATCCCGACAATCTCCAGCCCCGGCCAATGGCCCGGCGCCCGCGCCCAGGCCCGCAGTACCGACCGCCCGATCCGTCCGAAACCGTTGAGGAAAACCCGCATGACTGCCCCCCGTTCTGGCGGCAGCATCACCATGCAGCGCCGCCGGGGGCAAGACCTGCTTTGTCACCAGTACAAGAGCGTTCAGGTAAAGCGGTTGTCGCGGGGAAAGCCGCGCGGCGCCATCTTGCCTGTGCCCGCCCGCGGCCCAAGCCATTCGCCGAGGTCGGTCTCCAGTCGGGTCCGGCCTGCCGGATCCTTCCACGACAGGCCCTCGGCCAGCGCAAAGGTGATGGCATCGCTTAGCCCGCCATCCTTGTACTTTTGCAGCCGCACCCCTTTGCCCTTGGCCATTTCGGGCAATTCGCTGAGCGGGAAGACCAAGAGCTTGCGGTTCTCGCCCACCACCGCGACATGATCGCCGCGCAGATAGCGGGCCAGCGCGGTCGTCACGCCATCCTTGACCGTCAGCACCTGCTTGCCCGCCTTGGTCTGGGCCAGCACCTCATCTGAGGGCACCACGAAACCGTCACCTGCGGTCGAGGCCACCAGCAGCCGCTCGCCCGGGCGGAACAGCAGGAAATCGACGATCTCGGTATCGTTTGGCAGATCGACCATCAGGCGGACCGGCTCTCCCATCCCGCGCCCGCCGGGCATATTCGCGCCAAGCAGCGTGTAGAACCGCCCATTCGCCGCCACGAGCAGAATCTTGTCCGTCGTCTCGGCATGGAAGGCGAAACGCGGGCCGTCGCCATCCTTGAACTTTTGCTCGGCCCCCAGATCGACATGACCCTTCATCGCGCGGATCCAGCCCATGCGCGAGCAGATCACCGTGATCGGCTCACGCTCGATCATCGCCTCAAAGGGCACATCCTCGACCGCCGCCGCATCGCCAAAGGCGGTGCGCCGGTCGCCCAGCCGCGTGCCCTTGCCGAATTGCTTGCGGATCGCCTCCAGTTCCTTGCCGATTGCCTTCCACTGCAACCGCTCACTGGCCAAGAGGTCAGCCAGCCCGGCGCGTTCGGCCATCAGGGCGTCGCGCTCGCGGATCAGTTCCATCTCTTCCAGACGCCGCAAGGACCGCAGGCGCATGTTCAAGATCGCCTCGGCCTGCGCCTCGGTCAGTTCACCCTCTTGGCCCTTGGGCGGCGAGACGTAATCCTTTTCGCTCATCGCGCGGACATGGGTCTTGCCCCAGACCTCGGCCATCAGCGCGCGCTTGGGATCCTCATCATAGCGGATGATGTCGATCACCCGGTCAAGGTTCAGAAAGGCAATCAGGAAACCTTCGAGAAGCTCCAGCCGGGTGTCGATCTTCTCGACCCGATGCTCGGACCGGCGGCGCAACACCTCGCGCCGATGGTCGAGGAAGGCCCGCAGCACCTCTTTCAGCGAACAGACCCGTGGCACCTTGCCGTCAATCAGCACGTTCATGTTGAGGCTGAACCGGGTTTCCAGATCGCTGTTCTTGAACAGCGTGCCCATCAGCACCTCAGGCTCGACCGTCCGCGCGCGGGGCTCCAGAACGATGCGGACATCTTCGGCAGATTCGTCGCGCACATCGGCCAGCAGCGGGATCTTCTTGGTCTGGATCAGTTCGGCCAGCTTTTCGATCAGCTTGGACTTTTGCACCTGAAAGGGGATTTCGGTGACGACAATCTGCCAGGTGCCGCGCCCCAGATCCTCGACCTGCCACTTGGCGCGGGTGCGGAAGCTGCCGCGCCCGGTCTCATAAGCCTCGATAATCGCGGCGCGGTCCTCGACGATCACTCCGCCGGTGGGAAAGTCGGGACCGGGGATCAGGTCGACCAGTTGCGGCGTGGTAATCTCGGGGTCACGCATCATCGCATGGCAACCCTGGATCAATTCATCAAGGTTGTGGGGCGGGATATTGGTCGCCATCCCCACGGCAATGCCGCTGGAGCCATTGGCCAGAAGGTTCGGAAACGCCGCCGGCATGACCACCGGCTCTTCCAGCGTGCCATCATAGTTGGGGCGGAAATCGACCGCGTTCTCGGCCAGCCCCTCCATCGCGGTTTCGGCGATGGCGGTCCGGCGGGCCTCGGTATAGCGGCTGGCGGCCGGGTTATCGCCGTCGATATTGCCAAAGTTGCCCTGCCCGTCCACCAGCGGATAGCGCACGTTGAAGTCCTGCGCGAGGCGGGCCATCGCATCGTAAATCGCCGCATCGCCATGCGGGTGATAGTTCCCCATCACGTCGCCGGAAATTTTTGCCGATTTGCGGAACCCACCTGTGCTGGAAAGCCTTAACTCTCGCATGGCAAAGAGGATTCGCCGATGAACCGGCTTCAACCCGTCGCGAGCGTCCGGCAAGGCCCGGTGCATGATCGTCGACAGCGCATAGGTCAGATAGCGCTCGCCAATGGCGCGCGACAAGGGTTCGGCCGAAGTCATCGCCCCGATCTTGTTGTCATCATCTTCGTCGGACATGGATGTTGTGTAATGCGGCCCGGCCGCCCGGTCCAGACGGAAAATCCCCTGCGCCATACGGGGGAAAATTACTGCGAAATTCCACCCCAGAATGACGGATGCTATGGTAAACATCTGTCATCAAGAGTGAATCGGGTAAATTTGTCATGATACGCTGGACCGTTTTTTTGTGCCTTTCGCTTTTCCTTGCGCTGCAAATCGGTGGTGAGGATCGCGGTCAAAAACGCTTGGGCCTGATTCAGGGCGAAGAGGATGCACGGCTTGATGCCGAACGTGCGGCCCGGGTGGAAAAACTGCCGCCGCCGGTTTTGCCTGCTGCTTCGCCCGTCAGCGTGACTTTTGCCTCCGCCAAGCCGCTGATCGCACCGCCGGTCGAACCGCGCCCCGCCCCCGCCGAGGCCGAGGTGATCGCGGTTTCCGCAGGCACCGCCGAAGATGTGGGTCAGGTCATGTATGTTTCGGGGCGCACGGTCAATGTCCGCTCGGGCCCCTCGACGCGCAAACCCGTGGTGGGCAAGCTGACGCGGGGCGAAGCCGTCTCGGTGGTCTGGGTCGAGGATAACGGCTGGGCGCGCATCCGGGTCGAGGGCGATGGCGTTGATGGATATATGTCCGCAGATTTCCTGACCGAGACCCAGCCCGGCCTGTAACCCCCTTGCTGCTTTGACTTTCGCCTGCCTTTGCCCCACATCAGGGCAAAACGACAAAAGGGCAGGCAAGAATGCAGCGTTCCGTTCTGATCACCGGCTGTTCCTCGGGCATTGGTCTAGATGCCGCCCGCGGCCTCAGGGCGCGCGGGTGGCGCGTTTTTGCAACCTGCCGCCAAGAGGCCGATTGCGACACGCTCCGCGCCGAGGGTTTCGAGAGCTTTACCCTTGATTACGCCGATGAGGCCAGCATCGGCGCTGCTGTTGATGAAACCCTGTCGCGCACCGGCGGCACGCTGGATGCGCTCTATAACAACGGGGCCTTTGCCTGCCCCGGCGCGGTCGAGGATTTGCCGCGCGGCGCCTTGCGCGCAATCTTTGAAACCAATCTCTTCGGCTATCACGATCTGACCCGGCGGCTGATCCCGACCATGCGGGCACAGGGGCATGGCCGGATCGTCAACTGCTCTTCCGTCCTGGGGCTGGTGGGCCTGTCCTGGCGTGGGGCCTATGTATCGACCAAATTCGCCATGGAGGGTCTGACCGATGTGCTGCGAATCGAGATGCGCGGCACCGGAATCGAGGTAATCCTGATCGAACCGGGGCCGATTACCAGCCGCATCCGCGCCAATGCCATTCCGCATTTCGAGAAATGGATCGATTGGGAGGGCTCGGCCCGCGCCGAGGAATACCGCACATTGCGCAGCCGGCTCTATGAAGATCGCGGCCCCGACCGGGTCGAATTGCCCGCGGCCGCCGTCACCAAAAAGCTGATCCATGCGCTGGAAAGCCCACGCCCCCGCGCCCGCTATTATGTAACGACGCCGACGTATCTGATGGGGATGGCGCGACGCCTCCTGCCGACGCGCGCGCTCGATTGGCTGATCGCCAAGGGCTAATTGCCCCGCCCTGCGGCATCCGCGCGCTTTTCACGCAATATCCCTTCGCTTTTGTCGGCGAAGGGCCTAGATCAGCGCCAAGGAAAGGGGACCGTCACCATGCTAAACGACCCGCTGTTCATCCTGGCCGCCTTTGCCAGCCTTGCCGTTCTGGCCATCCTGATGATCGGGGTGGGCGGCTTTGCCAAAGGTGGCGAGTTCAACCGCAAATATGCCAACAAGCTGATGCGGATGCGCATCGCGGCCCAGGCGATTGCCGTGATCCTGATCGTCGCCTTTGCCTGGCTGCGCAGCCGCGGGGGCCAGTGATGGTGGTTCTGTCGAAAATCTACACCCGCACCGGCGATGCCGGCGACACCGCGCTGGGGAATGGGGCACGGGTGCCCAAGAATTCTGCCCGCGTGAACGCCTATGGCACGGTGGATGAGGTGAATGCGACCGTTGGCCTTGCCCGGCTGGAGGCGTCAGGCTGGATGGATGAGGCATTGGCCCGGGTGTCGAACGACCTCTTCGATCTTGGCGCCGATTTCGCCACGCCCGACATGCACAAGGACAGCGAGTTGCCCTATACCCCGCTGCGCATGATCGCGGCGCAGGTCGAGCGGCTTGAGCGGGAAATTGACCTGCAAAATGCCCGTCTGCAACCGCTGCGCAGTTTCATCCTGCCCGGCGGCTCGCGTCTGGCCGCGCAATTGCACCTGTGCCGGACCGTCTGCCGCCGCGCCGAGCGGCTGGCCGTCGAGCTTGCTGCCGAAGAGCCGGTGAACCCCGAGGCGGTCAAATACCTCAACCGTCTGTCGGACTGGTTCTTTGTCATGGGGCGGATCGCCAATGACGATGGCAAGGCCGATGTCCTCTGGGTGCCGGGGCTGACTCGCGAAGGCTGACATGGGCAATGCCGGCGACAAAACGTGGCGTTCGCGCGACCTTCCGCGTCGATTTTACACTGTTGCGGCGCGGAAAGAGCAGGTAGGAACGGCCCGAGAGCTTGATTGAACGGGAGAGGCGCCGATGAAGGTCCTAGTGGCTGTCAAACGTGTGATTGACTACAACGTTAAGGTTCGCGTGAAGGCGGATGGTAG
>CALLZQ010000502.1 GCA_937858255.1 uncultured Tabrizicola sp. | reverse complement strand
CCACGACCCCGCCCAAAGCGCGAAATCCAGGCCTGCGTCCATTCCTGCGCCCGCGCCCGCGCGGTCGCATCGCCCAGCGCGGCCAGATCATCAAGCCAGACAAACCCCTGCGCCTCGGCGGCAAAGTCAATGTCGGGCGGGTCGATCTGCCAAAGACCGGTCCCCGGCGCCTCGACCAGATGACCGGCGAAAAGGTAGTTTCCGGCAACCAGTTGCCGCCCGCGCGCCACCATCCCGATCGAGCGCGGATCAGGCGACGAGGTAAAGCCCTCGGCCCGCGGCCCACGCGCAGCGCGCCACACGGCCAGACGCGACCGCCAGCCGCCGCTTGCGCCCCGTCTCAGGAATGCCATGTCACGAATGCCATTTGCCGACCGCCCTGCCCGCCCGGATTCCCGGTGCTTTCCGGCGCAGAGGATAGCCGCATTCGCCCCACGATGTCACCCCGCCACGGCGCGATCAGGCCAGATGATCGACCCGGGCGAGGTATTGCGCCTGCCGGCCCACCTCAACCATCCAACGGCTGATCAGGCGCGGGTCATGCGGGGCTGGATGCACACCCGCCGGAATTTCACGCGCCAGCACCGCCTCGATCCCCAGCGAGACCGGGATCGACACCAGTCGCGACATGGCCGAGCCGCGCGCATCACCCCAGGCGTCCATCGCCCATGTCTCATGATAAACCGGCTTGCCGTCGCGCTCGGCCTTGAGGCTGACAAAGAGGATCACCCGATCCGGCTCTCCCTTGTCATAGGAATTTTCCTTGAGCAGGTCATTGGCAATGCCGGTCAAGACCTGATCGACCTCGGCGGCCGGTTTGCCCTCCAGCCCCTCGACGGTGCGGAAAATACCCGACCACGCCTCGGCCCAGCCATTCAGACGGATCGTGCCCCGGACGAAATCCCGCACCTTCCATGCTGGATCGAACCGGTAATCCGCCATGAACGGATAGGAATCGCGGTTTGGATAGACCTCAAAGCTCTCGGGTTGCGGCAGCGGGGCGTCATAGGCGGTGATGGCATCCCAGGGCCGGCTGACCCGCAACTCGCTGAAATTCCGCAAGGAACGCGAGGGCGATTTCAGCGCCTTGAGCACCCCGACCGGCGCCCAGCTGAACTTGTAGCGGAAGGCGTTGGCGATTTTCGGCACACCGCCGCAATAGCTGGTGAAACTCAGCACATTCTCAGACGAATAGGCGGGTGAGGCGCGATAGCGGGCGACCAAATCATGCGCCATCAGATGATCGATACCGGGATCGAGCCCGATCTCGTTCAGGCTGACCAACCCCTTGTCCCGAAAGGCGTCATCCAGCGCCCGCATCTCAGGCGCGATGTAGCTGGACGAGACAAAATGCGCCCCTGCCGCAAGGCAGGCCGTTGCGATGGCGACATGCTGATCCGCAGGCAACATGGAAACCGCCAGATCACCGGGCCGTAATGCCGCCGCCAGTGCCGCCAGCGAAAAGGGGCGAATGTCAGAGACAAGATCGCCGACGACGGCCCGCGCCTTATCGACGGTCCTGTTCCAGACAACCACGGGAACGCCCGCCTCGATCAGCCGCCGCAACCCCGGAACCGAGGACAGGCCCGTTCCACACCAATGCACCGTCATTTGGCTTCTCCCTCTCCCTACCGCGATGAGCGGCAAGAATTTTCCAAAATTCTTGGCAAATTTCTTCGAAGAAATTTGCGTCCTTCACAGAGCCGCGCTGTGGCGGTCAAAATCGGCCTTAGCCCGCCCCCAGACACCTGCCTCCAGATCATCCAGCGTCATCAGGCTGGGCAAAAGCTGGGCGGCATAATCCTCGCTGCTTTCCACCGGCAAGAGCGAGGGCAGGTTATCAATCGCCATCACATCAAGCGGCGGGTCTTGCGCCACGCGCAGCGCCGGATGCGCCCAGTCGGTAGCCTGATCATAGACTTTGACCGGCGAAAAATCCGGTGTGGGATCGCAGGCGATATCGCCAATCACCGTCAAGGCACGCGGTGCCGTCACCGCCGAGGCCGGCACGAAGACCGGGCATCCCGGGCGGGCCAGAATACAGTTGAGAAAGATCTCATGCGCCAGCACCTCGGGGAACGGGCCGCCCGAGGCAGTTTCGGCCATGTCCCATTTGGTGACCTCAAGACCCAGGGCCTGACACAGATCCGCTGCGCCGGTTCCGACCCGCCCCAGCGCCCCGATCACCAGAACGCGGGGCCTCGACGGCCCGGTCAGGCCGGCACGCAGATCATCCAGCAAGGCCTCTTTGCCATCATATTTCGCCACCGGGCCGATCAGCCCCCCTGCCTGCTGGGCAATCCAGCATTTCAGGCTGACTGCCGCCCCGGCATAGCCGGCCCAGTAGCCAAAGGCCGCGATGCGCCGCCCGGCGGCATCGACCAGATATTCCAGATCGAACAGCGTCCCGCCGCCTGCCTTGAAACGGCGCAGCAAGCGTTGCCCGGCCGGCTGGCCCTTGTAGGCATGGCCGAACATGATGTGCCGGTGAACAAGCGGCGTGCCATCTTCGGGCAGTTCCTTCAGCCCAAAGATGATGGCGTCAGACGGCGCTTGCGGCCAGCTATTTTCCGCGGCGATCTCACAGCCTGCGGCGACATAACCCTCCAGTGCAATGGCGCGCACGCTCGAGCGTTCGACTGTCACGCGCAGCCCTGCAGCGCGCAATGCTGCCGCCCCGGCAGGGGTCAGGCCCACCCGCTCTTCGTTCGGACGTTGCTCCGCACGGATCCACAGATGCGTCATGTCAGGCTTCCTTCCATATCATAGCCTCGGCGCTGTGCCCGGTTGCGCCAGCGTTCGGCGGCCACACAGGCCTCGCGCAGATTCGAGAACCAGACCAGCAATTGCTGCCCGCGACGGCCCTTTGGCCCCCATTCCCGGACCACGGAATATTCCCCGAACAGGTTTCCGGCAATCTCAACCCGGTAGTAACGCGGCCCAGGCCCCGCATTGCGGACAAGAAGAAAGGTCAGCACGCCCGGCGGCTCCATCTGGTCTTGAGGCCAAAGGACTACCAGATATTCCGGCAAGCAACAGGGGGGATTTCACATGCGGCGCAGGACATGGCTGGGCGGGCTCTTGGCAGGTGTGGCGGGGGGGGGCGGGGGGGGGGGCCGGGGGCACCGGCGGGCGGGCGCGGGTTTCCCGTCGGCCCTTTCCGCGCCCTTCT
>CALLZQ010000501.1 GCA_937858255.1 uncultured Tabrizicola sp. | reverse complement strand
GGCACGATGATGGCCGATCCGGCCTTGCAAAGCGTATTGGCCGCCGCCGTGGCCCGGGGATGCCGTCTGCGCGCCGTCAGCCAGTGCGAGGCGGGGGGCGTCACGCCCGCCGCCTATGCCGCGGGGGCCGGGCTTTGGGCGGCTGGGGTCGTGGATGGCGGCACCGAGACACCTGAACTCGCACTCGCCCGTCTGTGGTTGTCGTAAACAAAAAACGCCCGCCGATTGGCGGGCGTTTTCCTGATTTTCGGCCTGATTACAGGATCTTCTGACCGGTCTTTGCCCAGTCGGCCATGAACTGCTCCAGCCCCTTGTCGGTGAGGATGTGAGTCGCCATCTGCTTGATCACCGAGGGCGGGGCGGTCATCACATCGGCGCCGATCAGCGCGCAATCCTTGGCGTGGTTGACGGTACGGACCGAGGCGGCGAGGATTTGGGTCTTGAACTCATAATTGTCATAGATCGTGCGGATGTCGCCGATCAGATCCAGCCCGTCGAGGTTGATGTCATCAAGGCGCCCGATGAAGGGCGAGATGAAGGTCGCGCCGGCCTTGGCGGCCAAGAGTGCCTGATTGGCCGAGAAGCAGAGCGTGACATTGACCATGAAACCCTCGCCGGTCAGCACCTTGCAGGTCTTCAGACCGTCCCAGGTCAGCGGCACCTTGACGGCGATGTTCGGCGCGATTTCGGCCAGCTTGCGGCCCTCGGCGATCATGTCCTCGGCCTTGAGCGCGACGACCTCGGCCGAGACCGGACCCGAGACGATCGAGCAGATTTCGCGGGTCACTTCCAGAATGTCGCGGCCTGATTTCAGGATCAGCGAGGGGTTGGTGGTGACGCCATCGACCATGCCCAGATCGTTGAGTTCGGCAATCGCGGCGACATCAGCGGTATCCACAAAGAATTTCATCGCAAGGTCCTTTGGCAGGAAGCAGGGGTTGCAGGGGGTTCGGGCGGGGTTTACCCCAAACCACGGGGAAGCGAAAGAGTGATGTGAGCGCTAACATTGGTCGAGCGGGTCTATTCTGAGGGCGAAACCATCGGTGTGCTGACCACCGAGCCACTGGGCCGTTCCGGTCTTGGGGTGCTGGATTACCGCGCGCCTGAGGGCGGCTGCGGCGACGGCGATTTCGTCGAGGTGCCCTTGGGGCCGCGCCGGGTGCTGGGGGTTGTCTGGGGACCGGGGGAGGGGACGTTCGACCGCGCCCGGCTGCGGGCCGTGGGCCGGGTGCTGGAGGCGCCGCCGATGCGGGCCGAGCTGCGCGCCTTTCTGGCCCGGGCCGCTGATTACACGCTGACCCCGCTGCCGGCGATGCTGCGGCTGGCCACCCGCGCGCCGGGGCTGATGGAGGGGGCGGCGACGCGGCGGGGCTATCGTCTGGCCCGGGCGGGGCCCAAACAAATTGCCGGCGGCCCCCTTCCCCGGGTCGGGGCAGCGGGCCCTC
>CALLZQ010000500.1 GCA_937858255.1 uncultured Tabrizicola sp. | reverse complement strand
CTGCCGGGTCGGGGGCCGTCTTCAATGACCGGCACGGACGGTTTTAAAGAGGCCGATCGGGGGGGGACCCCCCGCCCCTGCACCAAGATGAACTGGCTGGTGAAGGACACCGCCGACCTGTCGGGCACGATCCACAAGGCGTTTCAGGTGGCCATGGCCGGGCGTCCCGGCCCGGTGCTGATCGACATCCCCAAGGATGTGCAATTTGCCACCGCCGAATACACCGTCAAGGAAAAGGTCAAGCAGACCCATTACCAGCCGCGGGTCAAGGGCGATATCGACCAGATCACCCGTCTGGTCGAGATGATGGAAACCGCCGAGCGCCCGGTGCTGTATACCGGCGGCGGCGTCATCAACTCGGGCCCCGGCGCCAGCCAGCTCTTGCGCGAACTGGCCGAGGCGACCGGTTTCCCCGTCACCTCGACCCTGATGGGTCTGGGCGCCTATCCGGCCTCGGGCAAGAACTGGATCGGCATGCTGGGGATGCATGGCCTCTATGAGGCGAACCTCGCCATGCATGGCTGCGATCTGATGATCAACATCGGCGCCCGCTTTGACGACCGGATCACCGGGCGCGTCAAGGATTTCAGCCCGCGCTCGAAAAAGGCCCATATCGATATCGACCCCTCGTCGATCAACAAGGTGATCCATGTGGATGTGCCGATCCTCGGCGATGTCGGGCATGTGCTGGAAGACATGCTGCGGATCTGGAAATCGCGCGGGCGCAAGGTCAACAAGGCCGGGCTGGACAAGTGGTGGAAGCAGATCAACGAATGGCGGGCGGTCAACTGCCTGTCCTACCGGCCCAGCGACAAGACCATCAAGCCGCAATATGCGCTGCAACGCCTTGAGGCGCTGACCAAGGGCCGCAACCGCTATGTCACCACCGAAGTGGGCCAGCACCAGATGTGGGCGGCGCAATTCCTGGGCTTTGAGGATCCGAACCGCTGGATGACCTCTGGCGGGCTGGGGACCATGGGCTATGGCCTGCCGGCCAGCATCGGCGTGCAGATCGCCCACCCGGACGCGCTGGTGATCAACGTGGCGGGCGAGGCAAGCTGGCTGATGAACATGCAGGAAATGGGCACGGCGGTGCAGTTCCGCGCCCCGGT
>CALLZQ010000499.1 GCA_937858255.1 uncultured Tabrizicola sp. | reverse complement strand
CCATCGCCGAACTGAAGACGGCGATCGCCGGCGAGGATGCCGAGGCGATCACGGCGAAGACCGACGCGCTCGCCCAGTCCTCGATGAAGCTCGGCGAGGCCATGTACCAGTCGCAGCAGGCCGGTGGCGATGACCAGCCGGGCGGCGGCGGCACAGGCGCAAGCGCTGGAGATCGAATTCCACGATGGCCGCATGGCCGCACTACCCACCGCCAAGACAGGCACCGCCCGCAAGGCGCCCGCGAAGAAGCCCGAGCAGGGCAGCCTGTTCTGACATCGGAATTTGGCAATGCTTTCCGCCAAAACAATCCAAAAGTCAGAATAAAATGTTCGAAAAGGTAAAATCAGACGCCCACCTCTGGTCCGGCGCAGGGTAGGGGCGCGCTGGATTTTGACACCTCTTTCAACCGCGTGCCGTTCGGTGCCCCCATGAAGAGCGCGTTCAGACCCCCGTCCTCCCAGAACACCCAGCATTGCGGCGCCGGGTCGTAATCATAGGAAAAGCAGATCTGGCCATTCTCCTCATACCAATGCCCCTCGCGGCAAATATCCTCGGTGAAGGCCCACATCACGCGGCGACCTGACAGATATTGCTCGGCGCCGTAAACCTGACCCTGCGCGGAAAAGGTCAGAGTCATGCCTTGGGTATAGGCCTCGAATTCGGCACCGGACATCGGCGTGCCCGTGACAGGTTCCGAGGCGAGGACAAGCCCCGGGAGAAGGACCAGCGCAAGGGACAGAGCAGGCCGTCGGGGCAGGGCAGGCGCAGGCATGGGCGACCTCGCGTCAGGGAAACGCTGCGATGCTGACACGGCAGACCCGACAGGGCCAGTCAACTCTGTGTCACTCGGCCCATTTTTCGACCAGCGGGCGCATCCGCCGTTTCCACAGCCCGGGCCAGAGGGCCAGCGTGCAGGCCAGAGGCAAGGGCCAGGGCAACATCGGCGCCTCAGCCGGCAGGCGCAGCGCCGGATAGGGGCGCGAGGGATGGGCGTGATGGTCGGAATGGCGCGGGGCATTCAGCATCAGTGCCGCTGAGAACCAATGCGGCGTATTCCAGGAATGCCGGTCGGCTACCGGCTCATAGCGCCCCTCGGTCAGGGCGCGCCGCCGCAGCCCGTAGTGCTGAACGTAATCGGCCAGCGACATCTGCAATTGCGCATGGCTCGCCAGTGCCACCCAGATCAGCGACCCGGCCCAACCCGCCAGTAGCGCCCCGAAGAGGACGGACCCCACCGCCCCGCCGACATAGAGATGATAGGGGTGAAGCCGCCGCCGCCCCCGGGCACGCAGGGCGTTTTCGGCGGCCCACCCGGCCCGGAAGCTGCCGATCCAGTGGCGCGGGGCAAAGCGCCAGAACCCCATCCCCGCCGGCGCCGAGGCCGGATCCTCGGGTGTGGCCAC
>CALLZQ010000498.1 GCA_937858255.1 uncultured Tabrizicola sp. | reverse complement strand
CAGGGCGGGTGGGATGCCGACCTGGTCGAGGCCAAGCCCGCCGCCCCCGAGCTTGGGGTGCGGGATTCCCGGCTGACCCCGCCGCTGACCCAGACCGGCGTCAGCACCCAGCGTTCGCGCGAGGTGGTGGTGGCAAAAACCCTGTCTAATCAGCGGCTGGAAACCATCACCCGCATCACGGTGCAGGGGGCCAAGAACGCCCGCACCAGCCGCGCCAACCGTTAAAGGCGGACGACCCGCACCTCATTGCCCTTGGCCGAGAGCGCAATCTCCCCCCGGCAGAGCCGCATCGCATCCTCGCCAAAGGCTTCGCTGCGCCAGCCGCGCAGCGCCTCGACATCGCGTTGCCCGGCGGCAATCGCATCAAGGTCCGAGGATGACGCGATCAGCCGGGGGGCAACGCCGAGGCTTTCCGACTTGGCCTTGAGCAGCACGCGCAACAGATCGGCCAAGGCCGGGTTGACCTGCAACTGTTCATTGGTCTTGTCGAGCTTGGGCAAATCCTCGGGCCGCGCCTCCAGCCCCGCCTTGATCGCGGCGAGGATCCCCTCGGCAATCTCGGGCTTGCGCCCTTCGCGCATCAACAGGCGCGAGCGCCCCAGTTCTTCCATGTTCTGCGGGCGCGTCGAGGCGAGTTCCAGCAGCGCATCGTCCTTCATCACCCGGCTGCGCGGCACATTGGCGCGCTGCGCGTAATCCTCGCGGAACCGCGCCAGTTCCCGCACCAGCGCGAGGAACCGGCCCGAGGTCGTGCGGGTCTTGATCCGCAGCCAGGCCTCATCGGGGCGCACCGTATAGGTCTCGGGATCGGTCAGAACCGCCAGCTCTTCGGCCACCCAGCGGGCGCGGCCATTCTTGTCCAGTTGCGCGGCCAACCATTCATAGATCACCCGCAGATGGGTGACATCGGCCAGCGCATATTCCTTTTGCGCATTGGTCAGCGGGCGGCGCGACCAGTCGGTAAAGCGGCTGGTCTTGTCCAGTCCCTCACGCGCGATCTTGCGCACCAGCGTCTCATAGCCCACCTGCTCGCCAAAGCCGCAGACCATGGCGGCGATCTGCGTGTCAAACAGCGGCGTCGGAAAGACATTGCCCTCGACGAAAAAGATCTCGAGATCCTGCCGGGCGGCGTGGAACACCTTGACCGTCGCCTCATGGCGGAACAGGTCATAAAGCGGCTCAAGGCTCACCCCCTCGCCCTCGATCGGGTCGATCAGCACCGCCTCTCCGGTCTTGCCCGGCAGCGCCATCTGGATCAGGCAGAGCTTGGACCAATAGGTGCGCTCGCGCAGAAACTCGGTGTCAATGGTGACATAGGGGGCGGATTTGGCGAGCGCGCAGAACGCGGCGAGGTCTTCGGTCGTGGTGATCGTGCGCATGGGCATCCTGAGGGCCGGGCGCGGGGTCATCCCGCAGGGTCCTTCCGCTATAGGTGGCGACGCCCCGAAAGGAAAGTCATTTTGCCCCAATCCGCTTTGCCTCTGGCGACAAAAGACCTATGTCTGGGGCAGATCCGGCCTTGTGGACGGGTCACTTGCCAAGCCCGCCAGTCATTGAGGGCGGCACCGCTGCTGCACGAGAGCCCGATGACCGATACGCCAACTGCCTCGCCCGTCAAGGCCTTACTGATCGCCCCCTTGCGCCCCTGCCCTGACACTCGGGCATGAACCGCGCCCTGTGGTTCAGTTGCGGCCTGCTCTCGGTCGCCATCGGCGTGGTCGGCATCTTTCTGCCGCTCTTGCCCACAACACCTTTGATGATTTTGGCTGCCGCCTGTTTCGCCCGGTCTTCGCCACGGCTGCATGACTGGCTGTGGCATCATCCGGTCTTTGGCCCGTCAATCCGTGACTGGCGCCAGCACGGCGCCATTCCGCGTAAGGCCAAGGCGGCCGCGATCATCGCCATGGCAGCGGCCTTCGGCCTCAGCCTGTGGCTGGGCCTGCGCCCCACCGTGCTGGCCGCGCAGGGGATTGTCCTGCTGATCATGGGGGGCTGGATTCTGACGCGCCCTTCGGGACCATCGCAAACGGGCAACGGCTGACCCGCCCTACTATTCTTTAGTATGGCCTGATTCGACTTATGGGTGTATTCTGGCTGCCGAGCAGTCAGAGGCAGCAAATGCCCACCGTCGAAGTCTTTATCCGTGGCGATCAGATCGCCACCTATGACAGTTTGCGCAGCAGCGGCAACTCGAACGGCGTGAAACTTACGCTGAGCGGGGCAGAACCGCTTGGTGAGCCGACAACCTATTTCCGGCTGGTCATCACCTATCCGACAGGCGGAACGCCCAGTCTCAGCACCGCACAGTCGATCAGCGTTTACGCTTGGCCGGACCCCGGCACGCCCGATCCGCCCTTGTATTCCGGCCTTGTGCCCAATCCGAATGCCTATCAGGGCCGGGCGACCTCGGGCGGGCATCTGCTGTTTCCGGGCAGCAATCTGATGATCAGTTCAGCCGCCATCACTGCCGGCACCGTTCAGATCGGCCCCGGCGTCAACCCCACGCGCTATGAACCGCTGGCCGTCAGCACCTTCCCCTCGACCCCGCCCGCCATCCCCTGCTTTGTCGCCGGCACCCGGATCCGCACCGCGCGGGGTGAGGTGGCTGTCGAGCAGATCCGCCCCGGCGACCGGCTGCAAACACTCGACAATGGCTGGCAACCCGTCGCATGGGCAGGGATCCGCACCGTCTGCGGGTTGGGCAGCATGGCCCCGGTGCGAATTGAGGCCGGGGTGATGGGCAATCAGCGCCGGCTGCTGGTTTCGCCGCAGCATCGGATGCTCTGTCGGGGCTGGGACAGCCAATTGGTGACGGGTGAGGTCGAGAGCTTCGCCGCCGCCCTGCATCTGATCAACGGCAAGTCCATCCGCAGGGTCCGGCGCCCCATGGTCACCTATGTGCATCTGCTGTGCGAGCATCATGAGGTGATCCTTGCCGAAGGCGCGATGACGGAAACGCTGTTTCCCGCCGGGATGGCCATGGCCTCGTTCGGCCGCGCCGCGCGTGAGGAAATCCAGCGCCTCTTTCCCACGCTTTGCCCGCTGCGGGGCACCGGGCGGGGCCTCGCCCGCCCCGCGATGCACCGCGCCTCGGCACAGGTCGTCGGCGGGGGGGTCGCCGGGGGCCCCGCCGACGCCCCGATCGTCGTCGTCGAGTTCAGCGACGATCCCAGCGGTTGCTGGCGCGCGCCGTCGAAGGCGTGCGACGACGCGATCGAGGATCTCGTGCGCGGGGTCGAGGCCGCTGCCGATCGCGGTGCACTCGCGGGGGTTGGGGTCGCGCGCACCGATCGCGGCGCGACCCGGATGATCGTCGGTGTGGTCGAGC
>CALLZQ010000497.1 GCA_937858255.1 uncultured Tabrizicola sp. | reverse complement strand
CAGTGCCACAGCCTGCGCCGCAAGCGTGCCGGGCGGCGGCGGTTCCTCGACGGCTTCGGCCAGTGCGGCGGCGATATCATCCTGTATCGCATCGACCGCCTTGCCCGCAGCCGCCACCTTCTCGGCAGAGGGGCGGGAAATCGGCCGCGGCGAAGTTGCCACAGCGGTCTGCAACCGAATGGTTTTCGCCGCGCCCCCCTGCACATCGGGCAGATCCTCGGCCTGTGCGATCAGGGCATTTTCCTCATCGGCCTGATAGGCGGGGGCACTGGGCACCTTGACCGGGGCGTTTTTCGGCGCGCGACGGAAGCCAAGGTCCAGCAACCCGGCCATCTTGGCATTGCGTGCGGCTGTCGAGCTGCCCCCCAGAACCGTTGCGATGATCCGTACCCCGCCCCGTTCCGCCGAAGCGGTCAGGTTGAAACCGGCAGCCACGGTATAGCCGGTCTTGATACCATCGGCGCCGCTGTAGGCATCAAGGAAGCGGGTATTGGTATTGCGCACCTGCGCCAGACCCGCATCGGTCGTGCGGCGTGAGAAGATGTTGTAATATTGCGGGAAATCATAGAACAGCCGCCGGCCTAGTGTCGTCATGTCACGGGCCGAAGACAGATGCCCCCCCGCCGTCAGGCCGTTCGCGTTCTTGAAGGTCGAATTAGTCATACCCAGCGATTTGGCGGTGCGGGTCATGCGGGCGGCGAATCGCGCCTCATCCCCACCGATGGCATCGCCGATGGCCGAAGCCGCATCATTGGCCGATTTGATCGCGGCGGCACGGATCAGATAGCGCAGCGCGATCTTTTGCCCTGCCTTGAGGCCAAGGCGCGACGGCGGCTTGGAGGCCGCGTTTTTCGACACCGTGATCATGCTGTCTAGGCTGAGCTTGCCGCTCTCGATTTCCTGAAACGCAATATAGAGCGTCATCATCTTGGTCAGCGAGGCCGGATGCAGACGGGTGTCGGCATTGGTCTCGTAAAGCACCTCGCCCGTTCGCGCATCCTGCACAAAGGCCGCGAAAGGTGCCGCGCCCGAGGGTTGCGGTGACGAACAGGCCGCCGCCATGGCGAAGACCATCAGACACAGAAAATTGCGGACAAAATGCCCAAGAAGCGTGTTCACGACGCTGTTCCTTGCTCTGCCTCGACCGCCCCTGTTTTTATTTGCGGGGCTTGTTGAAGGCAGAGGCTAGCATGCAAGACGATTCCACAAAACCCCGAAGGATCAATGGCTTTTGCGAATATCCTGATGCTGTTGCAATTCTGGCGAAGGTCTGCCCGGGGGGCCTACCTATGGTGGGCTAGCCCAGGCTCTCTACTAGATCGGGCAGGGCGCCAAGATGATCGAGCGTGCGGAACCGCGGATGACCCTCGGGCGGGTCGGCATGTTCCAGCGCCCAGGTCAGCCCATGGGGCACATGTACGCCCCAGCCGCCGACCGCCAGCACCGGCAACACATCGGATTTAAGCGAGTTGCCGATCATCATCGCCTGATCGGGTGCCGCGCCATGGCGCGCGAAAATCCGTGCATAGGTTTCGGGCGTCTTGTCCGACACGATCTCGACGGCATCGAACAGATCGCCAAGGCCAGATTGTGCCAGCTTGCGTTCCTGATCCAGCAAATCGCCCTTGGTGATCAGCATCACCCGATGCGCGCCGGCCATGGCGCGCACCGCGGCCTCGGCATGCGGCAAAAGCTCGATCGGATGGGCCAGCATGTCGCGCCCGGCGGCCAGAATCTCGGCGATGACGGTGGCCGGAACGCGGCCTTCTGTCACCTCAATGGCAGTCTCGATCATCGACAGGGTAAAGCCCTTGACCCCGAAACCGTAATGCCCAAGGTTGCGCCGCTCGGCCGCCAGCAGGCGCTCTTGCAAGTGGTCGGCTTCGGCATGATCGGCGAGCAGGGCGGTGAACCTGTCCTGCGTCAGGCGAAAGAACGCCTCGTTCTGCCAAAGCGTGTCATCCGCATCGAATCCGATCGTGGTCAAGCTCATCTGGCACGCCTCCTGCAAGCTGTTCATGACCTGTTTACGCTTGTGTCGCAATGCTTGGGGTCACGGGTCTTTCCCATTGGCCAAAAGCGGCTATATTGCAGGCCGTAGCACAAACCCCGAATCCTTGGCAGCAAAGGTCTGGCCCCGTGACGTATTTTCCCACCTCCATGTCGGACAAGACCGATGGGCCGGGCAATGACACGGGCATTCTGACCAAGACCAAGACCCGCACGCAGCGCCCCCCGATGTACAAGGTGATGCTGCTGAACGACGACTACACGCCGATGGAATTCGTGGTTCATGTGCTTGAACGGTTCTTTGGCCTGAACCATGCGCAGGCTTTCGACATCATGCTGACGGTTCATAAAAAGGGCCTCGCGGTGGTGGGCGTCTATTCCTTTGAGGTGGCCGAGACCAAGGTCGCGCAGGTGATGGATTTCTCGCGCCGTCATCAGCACCCCCTGCAATGCACGATGGAGAAGGAATAGGCCGCGCGCCTGTTCCGCCAAGGATGCGATCAGCCCGCCTCGACATGGCCCTT
>CALLZQ010000496.1 GCA_937858255.1 uncultured Tabrizicola sp. | reverse complement strand
GACCGTGGCGCCGGTCCTCTGTGCCACCCCGGCAACGCTGGTCGCCTGCGCGGCATAGCCGTTGGCGCGGGCCAGTTCCTCGATCCAGCCCGTCAGCACACCGCCGCCCTGACCGCCGACAGCCAGCAGCGCCAGCTTGATCACGCCGGTTGCGCCCCCGTCATCGCGGTGCGGCGAAAATGTGGAATGCGCGGTCATTCGACAGCCCCCTGAAAGACAAGGCGGCGGGCATCGCGGCGGGCCTGTAGCCAACGGATGACACGGCCGGCAAACCTTGCCCAGCGCCGTTCCCATGCGCCCGGATTATGGATGATGTCGGCCCGATAGAACGACGGGCAGAGGATGGCGGCATCCGCCACCTCGCCACAGTTGCCACAGCCAACGCAGCTTTGGTCAATCGAGGCGACCGGGTCATCGCGCAGCGGATCGTCCAGCTTTTTCAGCGACAGCGAGGGGCAGCCGGACAGCCGGATACAGGCATGATCGCCGGTGCAAATGCTTTCATCCACACCGAACCGCGGCGCCTCGACCCGGCGGCCTTCCTTGATCGCCTTTTGCCGCAAGGGCTTTTCGCGCCGCTGGCGGTTCAGCATGCATTCAGACGAGGCGACGATGACCTTTGGCCCCTTCTCGGGGGTGGTCAGCGCCTCGCGAATGGTGTCCCGCATCTTGGCGACGTCATAGGTTCGGTCGATCTGCCGAACCCAATTGATGCCAATCCCGTTCAGTGCCTTGGAAATCGGGTTCTTGGTGGCCTTGGTCGCGTTGTCGGCGCGTGAGGACATCACATCCTGCCCCCCCGTGGCCGCCGAGTAATAGTTATCGACGATAATCGCGACACCGTCGGATTTGTTGAAGGCCATGTTGGTAAAGGACGAACTCAACCCGTTGTGCCAGAACCCGCCGTCACCAATGATCGCGATGGGGCGCTTTTCCCCGCCCCCATCAAAGGCACCATTGGCCGCAGGGCCAAGACCATAACCCATGGTCGCGCCGCCAATCTCAAACGGTGGCAGCGAGGCAAAGAGGTGGCAGCCGATGTCAGCCGCGATCTGGTGCTTGCCCAGTTCCCGCTCGACCAGTTTCATCGCGGCGAGATAGGTGACCGGCTTGGTGATCGACG
>CALLZQ010000495.1 GCA_937858255.1 uncultured Tabrizicola sp. | reverse complement strand
GGGCGGCGGTGGCATAGGCAAGGCCCAGCCCCGCGGCCCCGGCGGTTGCGCGGCCCGCCTCCAGCCGGTCAAGCGCGGCGAGGATCTGCGCGCGTTCGCCTGCCGGGGTGGCCGGCAGCACCAGCCCGGCCGACCCGGCATAGGTGACGATGGCGATCTGATCTTCGGGGCGCAGCGACCCCAGCATCATCGACAGCGACTGACGCAGCAGCGGCAGCTTGTTCGGTTCCTGCATCGACCCCGAGGTGTCGATCAGAAACACCAGATTCAGCGGCGGGCGTTGCTCTGTCGCCGGCAATTGGCCTTGCAGACCGATGCGCACCAGACGGGTATCGGGGTTCCACGGCGTCGGCATTACCGCAAGGCTGGCGCGGAAAGGGGCCTCCCCTTCCGCCTGGGGCGCGGGATAGTCATAGGGGAAGTAATTCACCATCTCTTCGATCCGCACCGCCTGCGGGTCGGGCAGATAGCCCGCGTTCAGGAAGCTGCGGATCACCGCATAAGACGCGGTGTCGGTCTCGGCGGCAAAGGTCGAGACGGGTTCCTCTGCCGTGATCTTGACCGGGTTGGGCGCGTCATTGGCATAGGTTTCGGTATTACCCTCGGGTGCGGCGACAGCCTCGGGCATCACGAGGGCAGGGATCACCGGCTGTTGCATCGCCCCGGCCATCGAATCGTCCGTCTCTGGGTCTGATACCGCCTCGGCGACAATTTCTTCCTCTGGCAGTGCCTTGCGCAGTGCCGGGGCTGTTGCGGGTGCCGGCGCCGGGATGGGGGCAGGCGCATCGGCTGCCGCTGTCCGCTGGGCGGGTTCCTGAAGGGCGGGCGCCGCGGCCTTTCCTGCCGCATCAGTCATCGCTCCCGGCAGATCGCCGGGGCGCAGGCCCGATTGCGGCAAGACAACGAACAGCGCCAGACCCAGCGCCAGCGCCGATGAGGTGGCGGCAAGCGCGGGCCTGCCCTTCAACTGTGCCAACATCGCAAAGACTCCCTGCATGAACCCCGCCCCTTTCGGGCGGTCAGGGATAGGACGCGGCGCGGGCGCGGTTTCTTGGCCTGCCGCTTCAATTTCGTCGAATGCCGCCATGGCGCGGTCCAGTGCCGTCGTCTTTGCGGCCTCGCGGGGCGGAGGGGCTGCCCTGAGGGCCGCGCGCAATTGTTCGAGTTCATCGGTCATGGCCGTGCCTCCTCTGCCGCCATCGCGCGCAGGCGGCGCTTGACCTCGGACATGCGCCAGGCGACCGTACCTTCGGAAAGGCCAAGGATCGCCGCCGCCTCGGCTTGGGTCAATTCCTCGCCCAGAACCAGCGCCACGGTATCTCGCAACTCGGGCGTCAGTCGGGTCATCGCCTGGGCCAGCCAGTCTTGTGCCGCCTTCTCTTCGGCGATGCTGTCCAGTCGCGCGATTTCCCAGTCGCCCCAGCCCCGCGCCGCGCGCTGCCGTGTTTCGGCGCGGCGGCGGGCATCATGGGCGGCGTTGACGATGACGCGGTAGAGCCAGGTCGTAAAGCGGGCCTCGCCCTTCCACCCGCGCAGCTTGGCGGGCAGGGCGGCGCAGATATCCTGCGCCCGACCCTCGGCCTCGGCCCGCTGGCCGGTCAGCCGCCAGCACAGGCCATGGATGCGGTCGTAATGGCGATTGACCAGAGCCGCAAAGGCCGCCCTGTCGCCAGAGGCGGCGGCCCGCGCCAGATCGGGGTCGGAGGGGTCCATCAGCATCACATCCGTCAGACGCAGGCCGCGCGGCGATCCTTGGCGCCGCGCGGGAATTTTCAGATCGGGGTCAGGATGGGCCAAGCGCGGCCCCGCCACAAGGGGTGGCCCCGGGCCTTCGGGCCGCTCTGGGGAAGCGCGCCGTCAGGCCCGGGGCCTTCGCCGGGGACCGGCGATCAGGAGAGCAGCCCGTCGTAGACGCCGTAGCTGCCGGCAGCGGTGGTCAGTTGCCGCTCGCCCGAGGTATCGCGGGCATAGGCCAGCACCGCGCGATAGGTCGCGGGGCCAAAGGCGCCATCCACGGACCCGCTGTAATAGCCATAGGCGCGCAGCTTGCGCTGAATGGCCCGGCGGTCGGCGGCGGTATAGCTGTTGAAGGCCCGGGCAGCATGGGTCGAGTAGACGGAGCTGTTCGAGCCGATCACATGGCCGGTCGGGCGGCGGTCGTCATAGCGGTCGTAGCGATCATAGCCGTCATTGTCATAGCGCGGGCGGTGCTGATGGGGCGGCTGGGGCTGCGGCTGCGGCTGGGGCTGCGGATGGGCGCGACCCTCATTGATGATCGCGCCGATGATCAGCGTGGCCGCGACACCTTTCAGAAAGTTGCGCTCATTGCGGCCAAGGGCCTGCGCGGGGGCGGCGGCGCCAAGGGCGATCGACAGGGCGGCGACCGAGGCGATGGCGGTATTTTTCAGGTTCAGCAGCATGGATGTCACTTTCCTTCAATGGCCCGGGCCAGAGCAGAGAGGCGGTTGGGCGTTTCGATGGGAAAGCATGTGGGCCAATCCGCCACGCTAGGCAAAAACGCGGGGTTGATATTGGATAGCATAAGTAAAATCAGTTGGTTATCTTGGCTGACTTTTTGGGGCGCCGCTTTGGCGCCCCGTGGGTCAGGATACAAGGATCTCGATCAGGCGCGGCCCTTTGACCGGGGCAGAGAGGGCGGCTCGCAGCGCCTGTGGTTCCGGCGGGACCGAGGCAAAGGCCAGATCGCAGGCGGCGGCAAAGGGGGCCATCCGCAAGGGGCTGGGGGTGCAGCCGATGACCTCGGTGCCGGCCCCGGCCATCGCCTCGGCGATCTCGCGAAAGCCGGCGTTGTTCCAGACGACAAAGGTGATGGGCAGCGCCTCGTCAACGGCGGTACGCAATTCGCCGGGGCTGAATTGCAGCCCGCCATCGCCGATCAGGCAGAGGACCGGGGTGCCGGGGGCGGCAATGGCGGCGCCGACCGCCGGGCCGGGGCCAAAGCCCAGCGCGCCATAGCCGGTGGCGGCGTTGAACCACCCGCCCGGGCGGTCGTGATCGTGATAGAGGTTTCCGGCATAGACCGGCTGGGTGCTGTCCCCGACGATGATGGCGCCGGGCACGGCCTCGCGCAGGGCGGTGACCATGCGCATCTGGATTTCGGGGATCAGTGCGGCGGTCTCGGCCCGTGCCTCGGCGCGGGTGCGGGCGGCACGCTGGCTGCCCATGCTTTGCCGGGCGGGCAAGGCCGCGGCCAGAATCGCCATCGCGGCGCCCGCCTCGGCCTGCAAGGGCAGCGCTGCCGGATGCCGCGCCAGTTGCTCGGGGCAAAGGTCGATGCGGATCATTCCAGAGAGGTCAGGAAACCCGCCCCGCACATACATGTCGTAATCGGTCGGTCCCAGTTCCGTGCCGACCGCCAGCACGCAATCGGCGGCGCGGATCAGATCGCGCACGGCATTCAGGCTGGGCGAGGCGGGCACGCAAAGCGGATGGTCGAACATCGTGCCCCGGGCGTTGACGGTCTGCACCACCGGCGCGTCCCACGCCTCGGCCAAGGCCCGCAGCGCCGCTGCCGCATGGCGCGTCCCGCCACCGGTAAGGATCACCGGCGTCCGGGCCTGTGCCATCCGCGCGATAGCGGTGGACAGATCCGGCATCGCCAGTGGCGCCGGGGCCTTGGGTAGGGGCAGGGCGGCGCAGGGCAGGGGCATCACATCGGTCGGGATCTCCAGATGCACCGGCCCAGGCCGACCCGAGGTCAGGCGGGCAAAGGCGCGATCCAGCGCCCCTGCCAGATCTTCGGGCCGCAGCACCGTCTCGGTCGGGCAGAGCGCGCGGACCATCGCCGCCTGATCGGGCAATTCATGCAAGAGCCCAAGGCCCCGGCCCAGCGATCCCGTCCGGTTCACCCCGGAAATCACCAGCATCGGCACCGAATCCGCTGCGGCCTGCGCCATCGCGGTCAGGGTATTGGTCAGCCCCGGCCCGGTGATGACAAAGGCCACCCCCGGCTTGCCCGAGACCCGGGCATAGCCATCGGCCATAAAGCCCGCGCCCTGTTCATGGCGTGGCGTGACATGACGGATCGGCGACCCGGCCAGACCCCGGTAGAGTTCAACCGTATGAACACCCGGGATCCCGAACACCACCTCGACCCCGCGCGCGGCCAGACCCTCGACCAGACGTTCCCCGACGGTACGCATTGTCATGCTGCCCTCTGCTGGCTGGCGAAACGTGCAATGGCCTCGGCGGCCTCGGCGATTTCTTCATCGGGCCGCGTCAGGCTGAGGCGCAGCCATCCGGCCAGACAGGCGCCAAAGCTCTCGCCCGGCATGGTGGCGACGCCCTCGGCCTCAAGCAAGGCAAGGGCAAAGCCCTCGCCCGTCAGACCCGAGGCGCGGATATCGACCAGTGCGAACATGCCCGCCTGTGGCTGGCTGACCCGCAGACCGGCGACACCCTCCAGCCGGTCGCGCAACAGCGCCGCGCGTCGCTGGAACCGCTCGGCCATGCCGGTGGCGACATCCGAGGGGGCGGCCAGCGCCGCCTCGGTCGCATCGGCCAGAAAGGGCTGATTGCCGAACAGCATGGTTTCGGCGAGGGGCAGGGCGCGGGCGATGAACGCTGCCGGGCCAACGCACCAGCCTGAGCGGAACCCCGGCGCGGCATGGGATTTCGAGTTCGAGGCGGCGGCCACCGTCCGCCCCGCCAGTTCCGGCAGATCGAGGGGCGAGGCAAAGTCTACCCCCGGAAACACCAGATCCTCATAGACCTCATCCGAGACGATCCACAGGTCATGGGCGCGCGCAATCTCGCCCAGTTC
>CALLZQ010000494.1 GCA_937858255.1 uncultured Tabrizicola sp. | reverse complement strand
GCGAGGTCATGCGCATCCATGTCAAGGATGAGGTGATCCTGCCCTCGGGCAAGCTCGACATCGCAAGGATCGAACCCCTCGCCCGCATGGGCTATTACGATTACACCGTCATCCGCGACACGTTCGAGATGCGCATCCCCTCGGCCAAGGGTGTCGAGGAAGACGGGCTGGAGGGGCGCCCCCCAACCACCTGACCGCAGCCGCCTTTGGTCACATCGTGGCCATAAAGCCAGTCGAACCGCTTCAGCGCCAGACCCGGCGCGGCCCAGCCCCCCAGCCGCAACCCCAGATGCGCCAGATCGCGGACCGGACCCGACAGGTGATAGGCCCGGGCATTGCGATTGGCGGCCTCGACAATCCGGGCGCAGCGCGGCGCACGGCGCGCCTGATAGGCAGCCAGACCCGCCGCCAAGCTGTCATGCCCCGTCAGTGCCTCGGCCAGCACCCAGGCATCCTCCAGCCCCATGCTGGCCCCCTGCGCCAGAAAGGGCAGCGTCGGATGGGCCGCATCGCCCAGCAGCGCCACGGCCCCCTCGGGCAGCCCCCGTTGCCAGACCCGCGCCACCGGATGCCGGAACAAACCCCAGAGCCAGACATCCTCGATCTGGTCCAGCCAGCCACGCACCCGCGGCCCGAACCCCTCAAACGCCAGCCGCAGCTCCATCGGATCGTCGCGCAGCGACCAGCTTTCATCGACCCAGCGGTTGCGCTCTTCGACCGCCACGATGTTGCGCAAACGCCCGCCGCGCAGCGGATAGCTGACCAGATGTCGCCCAGGCCCCATATGCACCTCGGCCACGGGCGGCACGTCCCCGGTCTCGGGCACCAACGCCCGCCAGGCCACCTGCCGGGTGAAAAACGGCGCAACCTTGCCGTTCAGCGCCTCGCGCACGCGCGAATGCAGCCCATCTGCACCGATCAGCAAATCCGCCTCGCCCTCGGCCCCCTGGGCTGTGACATAACGCGGTCGGGGGCCGGTCAAATCGACCCGCTCGATCCGCTGCAAGAGCCGCAACTCGACCCCGGCCGCCCGCGCCCCTTGCAGCAGAAGGTCGATCAGATCCGCCCGGTGCAGAAAGTGATAGCCCTGATCAGGGCGCAGCCGCCCGACCTCTAGCCGCGTCACCACATCGCCCGAGAGGCCGTCGCGCAGTTCCACCGCCGTCGCCCGGACCGAGGCCGCCTCCAGCGCCTGATCCAGCCCGAGCGCGCGCAGCACAGCCGCACCATTGGGACTAACCTGCAACCCCGCGCCCAC
>CALLZQ010000493.1 GCA_937858255.1 uncultured Tabrizicola sp. | reverse complement strand
GCATCGGCGGGGGATCCCCGCTGCCGCCGTTTCAGGGCAGGATGTGAACCACGGTTCCATCCTTGATCATCGCATAGACCATTTCGATCTCACGATCCTTGACGGCAATACATCCTGCCGTCCAATCCCATTGCTTGATCGGGCGGCGTGACCAGCCGTGGATAAAGATGTCGCCGCCCGGGCTGCGCCCGTGGCTGGCGGCATAGGAACGGTCGGCGGCATTCGGATAGGAAATCCCCAGCGACAAATGGAAATCCGAATTCGGGTTGCGGCGGTTAATGAAATAGGTGCCCTCGGGCGTCTTGCCATCGCCTTCGAACCGCTTGTGCCCCTGCGGCGCAAAACCCAATGCGATGTCATAGGTCTTCAGCACCTTGTCATGGTGCAAGAGATACATCTTGCGTTCGGCCTTGTGGACCTGAACCGACGTCACCTCGGGTCCGTTATAGGTGCGGAATTTCGACCCGCAGCCCGCCAGCCCCAGGGCCAGAACGATCATCGCCAGAAGATTGAATACCCGCATTGCCACTGCCCGCCATTTTGCCCGAAGCGTTTTTCTTTTCGCCATAGCGAAAAAACGCGGCACTGCCTAGCGGCGCAAAGGGGCTAGACCCTCACGGCTTCGTCAACTGTGATCGCCAAACGGCGGTTTTTTGCATGATTGGGCCACGGCTCAGGCCCGGGAAAAGGCGCCGACCAGTTCAACATGGGATGACCAGCGGAACTGATCGACCAGCCGGACCCAGTTCAGCCGATAACCGGCAGCGGTCAACACCCGCGCATCCCGGGCAAAGCTGATCGGGTTGCACGACACCATGGCAATCACCGGCACGCGCGAGGCCGCAAGCGGCCCCATCTGCGCCTCGGCCCCGGCGCGGGGCGGGTCAATGACCACCCCTGTGGCACCGCGAAACTCGTCCGCCTCCAAGGGGCGGCGGAACAGGTCGCGCGTCTCGACACTGACGCGATGCAGCCCCGGGGTCTGCCGCGCCGCCTTGTCCAGCGCAGCGGTCATCGCCGCCTCTCCCTCAACGGCATGAACCTCGGCCCCTTCGGCCAGCGGCAGGGCAAAGGTGCCGCAACCGGCAAAAAGGTCGATGATGCGCCGTTGCGGCCCCAGCGCCGCACGCACCGCCGCCAACAGGCTCGCCTCGCCATGATCCGTCGCCTGAAGAAAGGCGCCGGGCGGCGGTACGACCTGTGCCTGACCCATGCGTTGCACCGGATTGGCCCGCAGGGCGATCACCTCATCGCCCCATGTCAGCCGGGCGATCCCGCCTGCTTCGGCCTGCCGTGCCAGATCAAGACGCAGCGCCGCATCCAGCGGCTTGCCCCCCGTCACCACCACATCCGGCCCCGCCATCGAGCGGGTGATCGACAGCCCCAGTTCCTGACTGCGCGACCCACCGACGCGCACAAGCGCCTCCAGCGCCGGCAGCGCCGCCATCAGGTCAGGGTGCAAAAGCCGACAGTTCGGCACCGGGATGATCACATCCGACCCCCGGGCATGAAAGCCTATCAGTACCCCCGACTTGGTGCGCCGCGCGGCCAGTGTCGCCCGACGACGGCTGTTGGTCGGAGAGGTCGCGATCCCCTCAATCGGCGCTTTCAGCCCCTGCCCGGCCATGGCGCCGCGCAAAATCCCCAGCTTCCATTCCGCGACAAAGCTGTCTGCGGCATGCTGCATCAGGCAGCCGCCGCAACTTCTTGCGTGCGGGCAAGGTGGCCGCACCCGCAGCGCACTGGGCGTGACGACACGGACATCCTGAAGTTTGTCGCCGATCAGCGTGCCCTCGACCTCTTCGCCCGGCAAAACGCCCGCGATATAGACCGGACCCTCGGGCCCCCGGGCGATCCCATCGCCCAGATGCCCCACACGCTCGACCGTCAGCCTCACTCTGCCGCTTCCCTTTCGTCTGCCTCATCGGCGCCGATGAACCCGCCCGACTGCCGGTTCCAATAGCGCGCATAAAGGCCGTTCTGCGCCAACAGCGCCTCATGCGTGCCTTCCTCGACAATCCGCCCGTCGTCAAGCACCACGATCCGGTCCATGGCCGCAATGGTCGAGAGGCGATGCGCGATGGCCAGCACGGTCTTGCCCTCCATCACCCGGCCAAGCGCCTCTTGGATACTGGCCTCGACCTCGGAATCGAGCGCCGAGGTCGCCTCATCCAGCACAAGGATCGGCGCATCTTTCAGAAAGGCGCGGGCCAGGGCGATCCGCTGGCGCTGACCGCCCGACAGCTTG